>DATBQC010000050.1:0-1855 GCA_036561065.1 Methylobacter sp.
GACGATTGCCGAATTCGAAGCCCGGGCGGCAGTCAAGTTCGCCGAGGGCAATGCCAAGTCCAAGACCATCAACGCGGAAGCCGACGCCACCGTGCTGCGCACCGTCGGCGAAGCCGAAGGCGCGAAGATCCTGGCGGTCGGCGGCGCGGAGGCCAAGGTGATTGAACAGAAAGTCAGCTCGATGGAAGCCGGCAACTATGCGGTGGTGCAGGTGGCCGATGCGCTGGCCAAGGGCGGCATCAAGATCGTGCCGGACATCGTCGCCGGCGGCAGTTCGGACGGCCTGGGCGGCGGACTGGTCAGCGTGTTGCTGGGCAACCTGCTGCATCAGGATTATGCAAAGCGGACCGGTGTCGCGCCGGAAGCGGCAAGGCCGGTGGATGTCAGGCCGGAAACGCCGAAGCTGGAACAGGCAAAGCCGGCCGATGGCGGACCGGAGCCGGGCAAGAAGCCGCCGCCGACTTATCGGCCCGGCTGAGCCTGCGCATCGCTCGATCCTGTCTTGATCGAGGTGGTGGGATGCCAAGGATTACCCACAAATTCTGTAGTGGCTCGGCTTTTCGTTCCCTCTCCCGCATCAGCGGGAGAGGGTAGGGTGAGGGGCCGTTGATTTTGAATTCACTGATGCCATTTTCGCAGCGCTAAAGGATTTTCAGTATGTCGCCTCATCTTCAGGAGATTTCCGTTTTCACCCATAGGCATTTACATTAACAAATTGCTTGCATCTGAGCCAGGATTGGCGCGATGCCTTCAAATTTCGGTCTGAAGCGTTGAGATGAGTCAGAAAAAGTATCGAATAGGGGGTGCTCTTCGTTTAGCCGTAAAAAAAATTGAGGTGGATTGAATCCATTGGCTATTTCGCGAAGCGCGGTCAAGGTTAACGGATGATTTAGCATTTCAGTATCTTCGAGGACCAACACTACAGCCTCATCTAATCCGTCGAGATATTCCAAAAACTCTTCCCTTGTTAAGCCTGAGACAGCCCCGAATTTCCTCCACAACTCCTTGGGCGTAGACTTATGCACGGCGGCGATTTTTGCACGCCCGACAATTGATCCTATCGGTAACGTCACGTATACCCATACGATTGTGCCCGGAACAACATTCATTGTGCGACGGCGAAGTTCGATTTGTTTTCGACCAGAAAAAACGTTTCCTGCGTGGCGTGGCGCCAGCGAAATCAAAATATGTTCTTGGTTAATCAAGGTCAAATGCCTCAGTTAAAATATCATGTAATTGTGCATCGGTAAGTGGGCGCGTGGTAATCAATCGATTCGATTCACCACAACCGATACGCCGTAGCGACTTCAATGGAACTAGATGTGGCAGTAAAAAAATATTGTCAAATACTGTCACCGTTTTTATTTTCGACTTGCCGATTTTCTCCAAATTTTCCGCCGTCAATACTGAGTGTTCAAGATCGGTTATATCAGCATCGACCGGTCGAAGATATGCTTCCCGGACTCGCGCGATGGCGATCACAGCGGCGCGACCGTGATTTTTTGTTGATTCGTAAAACAGAATCAAGGTTCCCCTCTTAAAGTGCGGCAATGTTCGAGGGCCACTTAAATAGTGGCGATCATGAAATAGCGAAGCCGTCAAACGTGGTAACAACGATGCTTGCGGTGAACTCCCGAGTAGTTCGGCGGCAAAATCTGCTTGAATCGGCGTCATTACCGCCGGCCGTCCTGTCAGACAAAAAAGGGCTGGCGATAACAATGTTTCAAGCTCATCCAGCGTCACATGCCTTTGGTTTCCATTTGGTGTGAAAATTTGAATTTGTTGATCGATATTTCGAAAAGGAGGCATGACATCCGGTAATTTCAATCCATAATTTTCCGCCAAATTGGTCTGG
>DATBQC010000051.1:0-1926 GCA_036561065.1 Methylobacter sp.
AATTATTGTCGCTCTTTAGTAAGAAGCTGAACCGGGAATGGAAGAAAAATGGAGTTTCGAACTCGCCACTTGCTATCTATCTTGATGTGGATTTCGAGGTTAAGGCTGTGGTGCAAGTGCTTGAGAAAAAGTACATGGACCTATTGAACAATCGGAAGATTAGCGAACAGGAGCTGGCAACTATCATCAATGAGAGAAATAATATCGTCAGTGAATATCAGATTGCGCTTGAGGTAATCAAGTAATTTTTGCTAAATTATTCCAGACCTTAGAACTTTGCCGTTTGCAAAAATCAACTGAGCTCTAAACGGCTCGCACCTCAATACTTAACTAAAGGCATCATATCTAAACTAGGGTGTGCTCAAAGTAGCTCGCTCCCAATAACAGATTTGGATCAGAAACAATGACAGAATCAACCGAAATGATGGACGACAGTACCGTCTATAAGACGTTGCTCGAATCCACCAAAGCGATCCCGTGGAAAATAGACTGGGGTACGATGAAGTTCGCCTATATAGGGCCGCAAATAGAAGAGTTGCTTGGCTGGTCGCCTTCCAGTTGGATAAGCGCGGATGATTGGGCAACTAGGATGCACCCTGAAGACAGGGAATGGGTGGTTAATTTTTGTGTCTCGCAATCTCAGGCCGGGACGGACCACGAGGCAGATTACCGAGCACTGACCAAAGATGGAAATTATGTATGGATCCGCGATGTGGTTCATGTGGTTCGTAATGAAGATGGCACGGTTGATTCACTCATCGGCTTCATGTTCGATATCAGCGATCGGAAAAGGGGTGAGGAAAAGCTGATTAGCCTGCAGAAAGAGTTAGAAACCCTTTCCTTTATGGATGGCTTAACTGGCGTTGCCAATCGGCGGATGTTTGATTCCATCATGGAAAAAGAATGGGCAAATGCAAAGCGCAATAACCAGCCGCTTTCATTAATCATGATTGATATCGATTATTTCAAACAATACAACGACCATTATGGGCATATTCAAGGGGATGATTGCCTTAAGCGTGTGGCAAAGGTGCTGAGTTCTGCGGCCTCCAGGCCGCGGGATTTTCTTGCCCGTTTTGGTGGGGAAGAGTTTGTGATGGTCTTGCCTGAAACGGACGAGAAATCTGCTGAAATGATTGCTGAAAGATGTCGTCACCTGATTATCGAAGACCATATTCCACATGCTGAATCTTCAGTTGCCGAAGAGCTGACTGTGAGTCTTGGCGTTGGCACTACTGTTCCGTCTCAGGATGCTGAGCCGATAGGCTTTATTGATGAGGTAGACAAGAGGTTGTACCAAGCCAAGCTAAAGGGCAGGAACTGCGTGGTTAAGGACAATTAGATGCCCTCCCGCCTTTCAATAGCATTGTCTGATGCTCCAGATATCAACCATCGTTATGACTGGTTGATTTAAGCGAAATCACGCCATACTGGGGCCTATGTACGAATCAATATTTTTTCTGAGTGTGATGGGCTTCTTCGCTGGTTTGGTTGATTCAGCAGTTGGCGGCGGCGGCTTGATACAGATCCCTGCCCTGTTTAATGCCTTGCCAGAGGTGGCACCCGCTACACTGTTTGGCACAAATAAGTTCGCTTCCATTTTCGGTACAGCGAGTGCTGCGCGAACTTTTATTCGTCGAGTTAAGGTACCTTGGGTGTTGGTATTGCCAGCCACAGTCCTTGCATTTGTGATGTCGTTTGCTGGTGCGGCAGTAGTGAGTTATGTCCCAAAGACGGTCATTAAGCCGGTTGTGCTGACGCTGTTAATCGTGATGGCCATTTACACATTCTGGAAAAAGGATTTCGGCAAGCTACACAAACCGAGCACTATCGGGGTGCGCGAACGCCGAATGGCAGCGGGCATTGGTGGATTGATTGGTTTTTATGATGGCTTGTTTGGACCCGGTGCTGGCAGCTTCCTGATTT
>DATBQC010000052.1:0-4537 GCA_036561065.1 Methylobacter sp.
ACGGGTATTCAATGCCTTATCCCACGGCGATCTGACCGAAAAGATTATTAATCATTATTCAGGTACTTTCGGGCAACTTAAGGAGGATGCCAATTCCACGGTGGATGATCTCACGGATACTATCGGTCAAATCAAAGATGTCGCCGAATCAATCCACACTGCGGCTAGAGAAATTGCTCATGGCAACACCTCGTTGTCGCACCGCACCGAAGTGCAGGCGGCCAGTTTGCAACAAACCACCGCCAGCATGCAAAAGCTGACCTCAACTGTGCATCAGAATAGCGATAACGCCAAACATGCCAGCGAGCTTGCCGTTAGCGCGTCGAATACCGCCGGCAAAGGTGTCACAGTAATTGATCAAGTTGTGAAAATGATGGAAGCGATCAATGAATCTTCGCGCAAGGTAGTCGAGATTATTACGGTGATAGACAGCATTGCCTTTCAGACCAATATACTCGCGCTAAATGCCGCAGTAGAAGCGGCCCGTGCCGGAGAACAGGGACGTGGTTTTGCCGTGGTGGCCGGAGAAGTACGCAGTCTCGCACAGCGGGCTGCGTCTGCCGCCGGGGAAATCAAAAACCTGATTGGTGACTCGGTCGAGAAGGTTGAAGACGGCAGCAAGCTGGTCACGCAAGCTGGAAAAACCATGGAAGACATTGTTAATTCTATTCGTGGCGTTACGGCGATCATGTCCGAGATCAGCGCGGCATCCGTGGAGCAAACAACCGGTATTGAACAAGTGAATCTGGCCATTTGCCAGATGGATGACGTAACCCAGCAAAATGCCGCCTTGGTAGAACAAGCCACAGCCGCCGCAGCATCGCTGGAAGAACAGACGCAGCACCTGACGGTTACGGTAAAGCACTTTAAAATGGATGACGATACAGGTGACTCTTCATCCGAACCGTCCACGCAGGAAAATGATCATGTTCCCGTGGGACATATGGTTAAATTGGACTCACAGTCTGGAGACAGCGGCGGTTGGGAGGAATTTTAAGGTTGGCAAAGAATAAGTGCAATTGACAACCTGCGAAGAGTTAATAGTTAGCTGATGGGCTCTTCGAGTGATTAAAAAATCCGTCCTGCTTAAAGGAAATAATCGCTCATTTGGTACATAGCGATTCGGCCCGGTTACTAACCGGGCTTATGCTTCCGTCGGCATTCACATGCCAGCGGAATCGTAGCTGCATGCTTTTATTCATCAAAAAGGCTCTTTCCACATCGAATTGGCCTTCTTCCTTGAAAACCTGCCAGCCTAAGTCCCGCTGGGATCTGATCTTGATTTTATCTTTTAAGGCGGCTTCAATGGTTAAACCGTCAAGGCAGGGAGAGTTTTTTACCAGCTCTTCGACGGAGGTTTCATCTATTTGTGCATAAGCGTTGATAGCAATCAGTAAGTTCAAAACAATAACAAAGAACAATTTCATAGACTTTTTCCAGTGGGTCGAAAATTTCATATCATTCAAATCGTAAGATCATCAATCAATTAAAAATTGTAGCCCTGCTGGTCATGCTGATTAATATCCAGTCCGTTCGTTTCCTCTTCTTGACTCACGCGTATCCCGATGAATTTTTCAATCAGTTTAAATAATAAATAACTGACCAATCCGCTCCAAAGGATGGTTACGGCGATGCCGAACAACTGGATTAAAAGCTGGTTAAGGATGCCTTGTTCACTGACAATGCCTATGCCGCCGAAGCTTACATCGGCAAAGATGCCCGTCAATGCAGCGCCTAAAATTCCGCTTACGCCATGTACCGGGAATACATCCAGCGCATCGTCGATTACCAAGCGTTGTTTGATTAAATGAATCGAATAGAAGCAGGCGACACCGGCAATAACGCCGATGATCAATGCGCCAAAGGGCGAAACGAAACCCGCCCCGGACGCAATCATGCCCAGTCCGGCTACCATGCCGGTCATTGCGCCAAGAACGCTGGGCTTACCGAACTTAAGCCAGTCCATGATAATCCAGGTGATGGATGCGGATGATGCGCAAAGATGGGTTGACAGCATCGCCATGCCGGCTGAGCCGTTAGCCATCAAAGCACTGCCTGCGCTGAAACCGTGCCAACCCACCCAAAGAATTCCGGCACCCATGGCGGTCATGGTCAGGTTATGAGGCATTAACGGGGAGCGGGGAAAGCCTTTACGGGGGCCTATGATGACTGCGCCAACCAAGGCTGCAATACCGGCGCTGCCATGCACGACGATGCCGCCGGCAAAATCCATAACGCCTTGATCCGCCAACCAGCCGTACCCCCATATCCAGTGGCAAATGGGAACATAAACCAGCAATTCCCAGAGCGCACAAAACAGCAGCAGCGGGAAAAATTTAACTCGTTCGACCAATGCGCCCACGATCAGCGCCGGGGCGAAAATAGCAAAGGTCATGTGATACATCGCAAATACCGATTCCGGCAGGTTGCCTACCAGCTTGTCGGCATCCATGTTAATCAGGAACAATTGCGAAATGCCGCCGATAATCGACTGCCAGTGGCCGCCATCGGTCAAGGCCAGACTGTAACCGGCTACAGCCCAAACCAGTGAAATTAATGAGGTGATGGAAAAACAGGCCATGATCACCGAAAGCACATTTTTGCTGCGCACCAGGCCGCCGTAGAACAGGGCCAGTCCGGGCAAGGTCATGAACAAGACTAAACCTGCTGAAGTCAAAATCCAGGCAGTGTCTGCCGAGTTCAATCCGTCATCGGCAAAAGCCAGGGCAGGGTTTCCAAGGAGAGCCATCAACATCACTATTTTTCGCATAATCTTCCCGGCATGTAATTATAATTATTGGCGCAAATATCGATTTTTCGAAATACGGATTTTAGGATAGTAATGCGACTTAGCGTTAAAAGCAAAATATAGTATCGAATCTCTACTATTGAATAATAACTCGATTGTGACCGGATTACTACAGTGGGATAGGTTTTGTTTTTTGCTAAAAACTGTCGGCGATTAAAGTCGAATTTTAAAACTGGATGACCATGTCCATAGCGACTTCCAACTGCTGATTTTGGCTTCGATTATTGAATGTTAATGCCTTTGATCCTGCCCAGTCATAGCGAACTTCAGGGCGGAATGTGAGCCAGCCTTGCGGCTTCCAGTTTACGCCTGCGGTCAGGGCGTAATAATTTCCGGCGTTCCCGATATTGAGCAGCGTGCCGTTAGCGTCACGAAACCATTCGCCTCTCAAACCGGCGGAAAAGCTATCGGTAAAATCGTAAAACAGGTTCTGATTGATACCGTACCAATAGGCATCTTTGCGCGCAGCAGTAGCTTGTTGCTGATAGCCGAAATCATGCTGAAAGACATATTGCAGCTTATCGGTAAAGCTGTGCGAAACCACTAAACTGGACACGGTTCTGTTTTTTGAACTGACATTATCCACATCGCCGCTGATCACAGACCAGGAGGCGGCGCTGGTCGCGGCATCATTAGTCCAGGACAGACCGCCAAGGAAATTCATGTTGGAAGGAGCTTTATCGAAATTATTCCAGCCGGTAACGGAACCGGCATTTAACGTGAAGTCATCATTCAAGGCATAACTGAGCAGGACGCCGCTATGGGTAAAGGGTTCGCCATACTGCATGGTGTAGGAATGGGAGTAGAAAAAGTTGTTCGGCGCGGTAACAACTTCGTGGCCTATTATCGTATAGAAATGGCCAATTTTAGCGGTCACGCCGTTGCCGATCGGCGCAAAAACTTCCAGATAGGCCTGCGGGATGGCGATATCATAGAAACGAAGATCTTGTTCGCTAATGAGCTTGTTATCCAAGCCGGTTGCCTGGATAAAGCGGCTGTCGGTGCCGAACATGACATCCATACGTCCGCCGATATTCCAAGTGTGCGCTTCCAAATCTACCGTTTTTTGCGCAAAGAGATTTAATTGGTTCAGCTGAAATTCACCGCTGCGATCATTAAAAGTGGCCGGTGCGTTGATGTGATTATTGGGATTGTCCTTGTAATAGGCTCCCCCCATTGACATCCAGCCGCCGACATTGATCGCATGCTCTTTCAACAATTCGGTTTGATTGATGTCTTTGCCGGTAGCGGCTTCAATCAGGTTCTCGCCATGCGCGGAAAAACAGAAGGTCAAGCAGGGCAATACCCAATAAAAGGCTAAGCGGGGAGTCATTTAATTACCAGTTGGCTGGTGGCGTTGAGATATGAGTCGCACAAGAATTTAAGAAATTTAAATATATGTTTAATTATGCCTTGAATTTGCCTTGGCTCAAAAGCGTATCACGGCATCAAGCGATAAAAGCAATTGATTATTGCGAGTCTCAACATTAAAGGGTTTGGGGCCATCTGCCCAATCATAGCGCAACTCCGGGCGTATCGTCAGCCAAGCTCTGGGCTTCCAATTGGCTCCGGCGCTTATATCGTAGTAACTGCCCGGAACGACCGAAAAGCGTGTGCCGTCGTCATCGTGAAACCATTCGGCGCGCAGTCCGGCGCTCCATTCCTGATTCAAATCGTAAGTCAGATAGTGCACCAGCGAATACCATTCGGCATGCTGACCGGGTAGTG
>DATBQC010000053.1:0-1742 GCA_036561065.1 Methylobacter sp.
TAAATCTAAAGCGCCATTTTCAGGAGATGAACCCTAATGAATAAAAACAAACTAGTCACCGCCTATACCGATTTTATGAAACATCTCCATGAAACCATGGAAGATACGCTGCATTCGTTCGCCGAAGCACTGGAAATATCAAAAGAAAAAACCAGACAAGACAGCAACTTGACCAGCGATGAGCTGGACAAGGTTTCAGAGTTTGTTAAACGTGACGTTGAACATGCCGCTCATGGTTTGTCAACTGAGGAAGATAACGACTCGCTGTCCGAGTGGTTTAAATTCGATATTGAGTTGATTGAAAACTTCGCGCTGGATGCTTTTTTAAGCGTGGCTGATAAAACCCGCGTGGAACTGGCAAAAATTGGACAAATAGCCGAAGCACACACCTATCACAGCGGCGACATTACCGTGCCTGGAACTTTTATCTGCGACGACTGCGGCAAGGAAATTGCGTTTAAAACTCCCAGCGAAATCCCTGAATGTCCGCAATGCCATGGCAAAACCTTTATCCGTATTTGATATTATCGGCCCAAGCCTTATAATGCGACTTTCAACTATTTGATTTAACGGGGATAACATGCGCAGAGTCATTTTCAACCAGAAAGGCGGCGTCGGCAAATCGACTATTACGTGCAATTTAGCCGCCATCAGCGCTGTTGAGGGCAAACGTACATTAGTCATCGATCTCGATGTTCAGGGCAATTCAACGCAATATCTGCTCGGCAATAAAGTCAGCGATAGCGATAAAACCATTGCCCACTTTTTTAAGGATACCCTGAGCCTGTCCCTGTTTGGCGGCGGTTCATCCGGTTCCGGTCTTGAAAGCGCGATCCATGAGACCCCGTTCCCCAACCTGTTTGTCCTTCCATCCCACCCCGAGCTTGAGCCATTGCAAAGCCGCTTGGAATCTCGGATGAAAATTTTCAAATTAAAAGAAGCGCTGGAAAAACTCGAAGGCTTCGATGAAATCTATATGGACACCCCACCCATCCTGAATTTCTACAGTCAGTCCGCGTTAATTGCCGCCGAAAAATGTTTGATCCCTTTCGATTGCGATACCTTTGCCAGGGAAGCCCTGTATTCACTGATGCAAGTGGTGGCCGAGGTTAAATCCGACCATAATCAAGCTCTTGAGGTTGAAGGCATCATCGTCAACCAATATCAAAAACAAGCCAATTTGCCTCGCCAATTAGTCGAAGAACTTATTGCCGAAGGACTGCCGGTACTGACTGCAATGATCTCGCCATCAGTCAAGGTCAGGGAGTCGCACACAGAATCAAAACCGCTGGTGCATTACGTTCCCAACCATAAACTGAGTGACGAATACCGCGCCCTGCATGAAGAAATTCATGGCAAAAAATCCAAAGGTAAAAAAGCGCATTCTTGAGATCTACATCGCTCCCACGCTCCGGCGCTCATTGTTATACACAAGTACTTTAAAGCACGTCATTCCGGCAGGGATTCACGTCAGGCTATCCTGCCTGACGCCCTTCGGGTTAATGCAAATCTGTTCCAAACAGATTTGTGCCGGAATCCAGAGCACATGGATGTAAAACTTTCGGTTGGCACTTCACATAGATCAAGCACCTGCAAAACCGCCAAATTACCGTCCATTCAAGCATGACGACTCTGGAACAAAGTTATGTGTATAAAGACGAACACTTCAGGATACCCACACACCATCACACCACATCCCCAACACCATGAACAGCATATTTAAGCCCTGGTTACTCCCCATC
>DATBQC010000054.1:0-4756 GCA_036561065.1 Methylobacter sp.
ACGCAAGAAGAAAGAAAGTTGATTGAAGACTTATATCTGAGCGACTTCGATTAACCGGCTCATGTTACCCCACATTATCCATAAACCCTTTCATTTTCATATCTGATTTTACAATATGCTCAACGAACCAATTCCGCATCAGATGATTCACTTTTGCGCTGGTATCGTTAGCTTCTTGCTGAGTAGTGAGCGGTTTTTCGACAAAGCCATAGATAATATTTTTAATGACATCCAATTCAGCCATCAAACACTGATGTCCTTTTTTATTTTCCTCAAAATAAGGAAACATATACTTTATTTGCAGCTTTTCTTCATGAGCAAAATGATCCCCAGCGAACTCATACAGCTGATCGATAAAAAACCTCAAGGGATCTTTTTCATCCGGGTGACGCAATACCGCTTCCAGCGCATTAATCAACGATATGATTAATTTGTGTTCTATATCGATATTGATATTTCCTACGCTTAACCTGGAATCCCATTTAATCGGCATAAGCAGCTCTAAGTTAATTTAATGGATACATGGTTTCAGGCCCAACGTTTTTAATAATTTGTATTCAGCTCTTTGTCGCCAATCCGTGGCCAAGCGGTCAATACTGCTTTGACTACAGTTGCTAAGGGGATGGCTAAAAACACCCCCCAAAACCCCCACAAGCCGCCAAAAAACAGAATCGCAACGATAATTGCTACAGCATGTAGATTAACCGCCTCGGAAAACAATATCGGCACTAACACAACACCGTCCAGCGCCTGAATAATTGAGTAGGCAATAACTACGTACATAAACTCATCGCCGCCAAAGCCCCACTGAAAATAAGCGACGGCCAAAACCGGGAAAGTCACCAGCGTTGCGCCGATATACGGAATAATGACCTGTAAGCCCATCAAAACAGCCAGCAGCATCGCGTAATTCAGGCCCATCATCGCGTAAGTCACATAGCTGACCGCCCAGAGAATAAAAACCTCGCCGAACTTGCCGCGCACATAATTACCGATCTGCATATCGACCTCTTCCCAGACATGAACGGTCAAATTTCTGTCTTTGGGCATAAACTGCAAAAACCAAGCAATTAACATCTGTTTGTCTTTTAGAAAGAAAAAGACCATCATCGGCACTAAAAATAAATAAATCATGACACTGACCAGCCTCAAAACAGAGGCGGCGGAAAACGACAACACATTTTGCCCGTAAGTTAACAACTCCCTCTGCACTGCAAACATGATTTGTTGGATTTTGCTTTCTGAAACCAATTTCGGATACATTTCCGGTAAGCGCATAATTCCTGTCTGCGCGCGGTTAACTATCTCCGGGATATGTTGGACCAATTCAACGGCCTGCTGTGTAACCATCGGTATCAAATAAAACAATAAGAAAACCAAGCAGGCCATGAACACTGAAAACACCAGATAGACCGCAGGCAGACGAGGCACTTTCATGTTTTCCGCTTTATTCACCAGGCCTTCCAGTAGGTACGCCAGTACGATAGAAACAAAAACCGGCATTAACAAATCGGTCAAAGAATAAATCAGTACAAAACTGACAATCAGAATAATTGCCAGTGCAACCGCTTGAGAATTGGGTAAAAAACGTATAAAGGCGTCTTTTAGAAATCGTAGACTTGCTGAGGGGGCTTGAGTTGCCATTGCTAACCGGGATTATTATTTTTATTTGCCCCATTTTACATCCAATGGGGCTTGTTAACTGAAATATAAATCAGTTCGAGTTTGGTGCGCACTGCGCACCCTATAGGGATGGTTACGACTGGCGTTTTGCTGCGTAATTCAGGCAAGTGTACAGAAAAAACTGTACACCGAAAATCAGATTGGCCATCAACAGGTGAATCGGCTGGGCAACCGGAGGCATACCTAATCTGTCGAGGCTGATGCCTGCAATAATGGCCGTGATTACAAGACCGGCCAATGACAAACCAACACGCAGTAACAGGCTGTGTTTGTCGACGCCGCGGTAAATTTTCCAGGCCAGCCACAGATTAGTGAATAAAATAATCGAGGAAAACGACCTGTGCACGTAAAAGATAACCGGGAAGTCGTCACGCCAGTATTGGCGGTCAATATAGGTATGATTGTGGGAAATAAAATCAACCGCTTCCCTGACCTGAGTTCCCATAGCCACTTGAAGCAGGGTCATGGACATAGCCGCGACTAACACGGTTTTGAATTTGTCCGGAAGTGCTCGAACATCAAGTTTTGCTATCACATCCCTTTGCGAACGGGCAATCGTATAAATAAGCAAGGCCACGATAAATAAGGCCAGCAGCATGTGTAAGGTAATCATCAGGGGCTTGAGATTACTTGCCACTACGGTCGAGCCCAGCCAGCCTTGAAAACCAACCAGCAAAAACACACTGACCGCTAAATAAAAAATGGTTTTGTCTGTTTTAAGGTAGATGCGTGACGACCAGGCCGTCAGCAAGATCAAGAATCCAATCGTCACCCCGACCAACCGGTTGGTGTACTCGGTCCAGGTTTTTACCGGGTTGAACTGGGTATTTTCATAACCGCGTTGCGCATAAATCTCGTGATAATTAGCGGGCAGCTGGGATTCATCGGTAGGCGGCACCCATTGTCCAAAGCAGGTCGGCCAGTCGGGACAGCCCATGCCGGCACCGGAAGCCCTGACGATTCCCCCGACCAGAATGACAAAATAAACGGCGAAAATGGTTAGCGTGCCTAAGCGGCGAAAATGTGCGGCGGCTTGTGGATTAATCATAGATTTAAACGTTTTTAGGAAGCATGCTATGGGTTTAAATAAACTGTGCAAAATTATGCCGTTAATAAGGTGATTTTATCTTGATTGTAATCTTTCAGCCTAAGATTATAAGTATTTGTGTCCGAAACGTGCAGCACAATAAGCATTTTGCAGCTATTTTGCCTGTTTTGTGCACACAGTACTTTACCGATGCCTTGCTCCGTGTCTGTGCTGTCGTCGATGATTATTGAGTTAGGCTCAGGAACCTCTAAAGTATCGCATTCGGCAACAAACATTTCCCTTTTTGCCTTGCCCAGATAATGCGTCCGGGCAACAATTTCCTGCCCGGTGTAACAGCCCTTGTTGAAACTGATGCCGCCCAACTTATCCAGATTAAGCATCTGCGGAATAAACTCTTCCGATGTTGCCGCAGTCAGCCAAGGAATCCCTGAAATTATATCGAGATAGCGCCAGTGAGCTGAGTCATCCGGTTGGAGCCCCAGCTTAACCTGTTCAGACCAGCACTTCTGGGCGTGAGCCGGGTCAGTAATAATAAGGCTGCGATTCTGAAGATTGATAACGATATTTTCCTCTCGGCTTGTTGCAAAATCAGGTGCTTGCTCCGATTGCGTTGTGCCATAAGATAAACCGATCAGGCACAACTCATCCGAGCTGTCCGTTACAGTCACATCCGAGCGCAACACATACATTTGAAGTCTTTTTTTGACGGGTGCCAATAATTCTTGAGGCAAAATCATCAAAAAAGCATCGGCGCTTTTGACTGTCAGAAAAGTCGTAATCGCCCTGCCCTTAGGATTACACATTGCTCCCAGACTGCTTTTTATATCGGTGACATCATTAATATTACAGGTGATTTGCCCCTGTAAAAATTTAGCCGCATCATTCCCGACAACCGTCAAAACGCCCAGATGTGCAATGGGATAAATACGCTGATTGCCTTCATGCTCGGGTGATGGAAAAACAATGTCGGTATCGTTCTCGAATATTGCGTGTTCAGCAAGTAGCCAGTTTTTCCAGTCAGGGTTCATTGAAATAAAATAATGGGAGTTAAAGTGCGTTGATTATATCGCTGTTCGGACACAGACAAAAAGCCTGCCGATCCATCGTAATGCAGGTATCATCTTAAACCGATGACAACCCGGAACCAAAATTAAAAGCTTTTATTCATCACGAAGACACGAAGAAATCAAACTTCGTGTTCTTCGTGGTGATATTTTTTGAATCTAATTCAGAGGCGCAACGTGCCAAAAAAACACGATCTCCCTTTGCTGCTGGAGCTTAAACCATCCAAACAGTTAAAGCAGTTGCTTGTTGTGATGCATGTGCTGGCATTGGGTTCAATCGTCGCCAATGCGTTACCGGTTGCCGTTAAATTAGCATTGTTGACAGGAATTTGCCTGCACTTTTGGTTGGTTTTTGAGCGATTCAAAAGCGAGCGGCACATCATCAAACAGTCTGAAGCAGCATGCTGGGAAATATCTGACGAAAATGACTTTGAATCGGTTCAAATCTTGAATTCAACCGTCATCACCGTATTCGCAATCTTTCTACATTTTAACAGCAATGCAGGCAAGCAGTCGGTGCTGATAGTCAACGATGCGTTAAGTGAGATCGACTACCGACGTCTTATTGTCAGGCTGAAAACGGCCTAGATTTTTCGGGGAGGCGGTGATTTTTTAGCAGAAGTCCTAGCCTTAAGCCCCCAGGCCAAAAGGTACTGAATCCGGCGATTTCCGTGACTCAACCGGTTAAAAAGTATTTCAAATAACTGCTTGTAAAACACATAACCTTTAAGAGGGTGAGCATCCAGATAGGCGCCGAGTCTTTCGCCGTTTATTTCCAGCAAACAGCCGTCGGTAATCGCTATAACTGTCGCCGTTCGAACGCCGCCCGACTCATGAAGACAAGTATCGCCGAAAATATCACCCTTGCCCAAATCACCAATCCCCGGCTTCGCGTTTCGGCTATCTTCCAGCTCCACATCCACAGACACCCGCAATTGGCCGCTTTCAATAAAAAATAATG
>DATBQC010000055.1:0-4304 GCA_036561065.1 Methylobacter sp.
TGGCTATCTTTACGTCGACCTTGATCAGCTGCTTTGTTACTTGGGTGACGTGGTTGTGTTATCGCACGTCAGGGGAAATCTTTTTGCGTTGGTTGGCCTTTGGTTTTCTTGGCTTTTCGATCATTTATGCCTTCCATGGTCTATTTACCCAATTGTCGAGCTGCAATTTGAGCCTGTTTTTGATCTATGGTCCGATTTCCCGTCTGGTATTTGCCCTCTGCCTTCTGATAGGGTTGCTTAATTACGGACGCCCAGTAGATCTGCCCCATGCAATAACCGCCCAGAAAACTTGGTGGACAGTCGCCATCCTGTTTCTTGTTCTGGATCTTCTTGTCGCTTTTGCGCTCTCAAATTCCGGACACCTGTGTCTAGCCAAGATCGGTATGGCGAGCAGTAGCGAGTTTGCGGATAAGCTTCGCCGCTGGTTTGAATGGGGGGCTGTGGTAACTCTGTTAGCCAGCATTTCCATCATGTTGATACGGCGCATTCGGGGTCCTCTGATGTTGTTGTTTATGATTTCACTGGTGGTTTTCGTGCAATCTTCGATCTCTTTTCTGCTGGCTCAGCCATGGAATTACCAGTGGTGGCTAGCTCACGTTATCTTTGCCAGCGGTTTTTTGCTATTGAGCTACGGTGTAATGCAGGCTTTTCTTAGCAGTCGATCGTTTGCCGGAGTTTATAGTGTGGAAGAACTCATGGGGCGCCTGCGCGATGCCAATCTTGAGCTTGTACGGCTAGCCAATACCGACCCGCTCACCGGCATTGCCAATCGACGCAGCTTTATGGAAAGTCTGGCGATCACGTTAGAAGAGCATCACCGCCACGCGACCCCTTTCAGCCTGCTATTGCTGGATTTGGATTATTTCAAGCAGGTCAACGACACCTATGGCCATGCGGCGGGCGATAGGGTATTGCAAGAAACAGTGGCACGTAGCCTTGAACAGTTGCGTACTTTAGATGTGTTGGGCCGCCTGGGCGGTGAAGAATTTGCCGTACTGTTGCCACACACCAGAGTTGAGGAGGCCGTCCCTATTGCCGAACGGCTGTGCGTCGCCCTGGCAGTGCAGCCGGTATCATTTGATGGACAAGCCATTGCTATCACCATGAGCATTGGCGTGGCAGAATATTCGTCTGATCTTGTCAATGAGGAGAACTTGTTACGCCAAGCGGATCGTTGCCTCTACGAAGCGAAGCGACTCGGACGTAATCGGGTTGAGAGCGGCGCTTCTATAGAGGACCTTCCGTTAGGCAGTCCATCATGATCGGCAGGTTGCTATGATCTAAACTGATCCTTACAAAGATTTTCCTGCCGGGGAATGACGGCGATATTCGATATTACTGGCGTAGACCGGCATAGCATTTTCAAACACCATCGCTAATCATAATCCTATCGCAATTTAGCCGTTTTCAAGGATAATCCCCTTGGTCTTACCATTAAAACATCAACAATAAAAAGAAGCTGACTGATGAATAATCTACTGAAAAACTCAATCTGGGTACTGATCGCCGCGCTCGGTGCGGCAGCCGTCGGCGGTATTGCTTTAAACCGCGACGAGAATATCAACACGCTGTGGTTTATAACCGCCGCTTTGTGCGTCTATGCCATTGCCTACCGCTTTTACGCGGCATGGATTGCCGCGACGGTGCTGGTGGTTGACGAAACGCGGGCGACACCGGCCGAGCGACTGGATAACGGCCGCGATTTCGTGCCGACCAATAAATGGATCGTATTCGGCCACCATTTTGCGGCGATTGCAGGGCCTGGGCCGTTGGTGGGGCCGACGCTGGCTGCACAGTTCGGCTATTTGCCGGGGACGCTGTGGATTTTGTTCGGCGCGGTGCTGGGCGGTTGCGTGCAGGATATGGTGACGCTGTTTTTGTCGACCCGGCGCGATGCCAAAAGTTTGGGGCAGATGGCGCGTGATGAGTTGGGCGCATTGGGCGGCACGGCGGCGCTGATCGGTACGTTTGCGATCATGATTATCCTGATTGCAGTGCTGGGATTAGTGGTGGTCAACGCGATGAAGCACAGTCCTTGGGCGACGGCTACGGTATCTGCGACGATTCCGATTGCGATGATAGTGGGTTTGTATATGCGCAGTTTCCGGCCCGGCCAAGTGCTGGAGGCTTCTGCGTTGGGTGTGATTTTATTGTTGTTGTCCGTGGTCGGCGGCGGCTGGATCGATCACAATCCTACGTTGCGTGTTTGGTTCGATCACGAAGGCTTGACGCTGGCTTGGTGGGTGATGGCTTACGGTTTTGCGGCCGCGATTTTGCCGGTCTGGTTGTTGCTTGCGCCGCGTGATTATCTGTCGACTTATGTGAAGCTGGGCACGATCACCCTGCTGGCGGTGGCGATTGTCATGTTGCAACCGACCGTGAAAATGCCTGCGTTGACGCAGTTCATCGACGGCACCGGGCCTATTTTCGGCGGCAAGCTGTTCCCGTTCGTGTTTATCACCATCGCTTGCGGCGCGATTTCCGGTTTCCATGCGCTGATCGCTTCCGGCACCACGCCGAAATTGCTCAGCAACGAGCGCGATATACGCATGATCGGCTACGGCGGCATGTTGCTGGAATCTTTTGTGGCGATCATGGCGATGATGGCCGCGACCGTGCTTGATCCCGGCGTGTTTTTTGCGATCAACAGCCCGGCGGGCGTGGTCGGCAAGGAGGCTGTCGATGCCGTCGCCAAAATTTCTTCGTGGGGCTTTCCGGTCACGGTAGACCAAATGCAGCTTTTAGCCAGCCAAATGGGCGAGGCGACGCTGTTTGCCCGTACCGGCGGCGCACCGTCACTCGCCGTCGGTATGGCGAGTATTTTCGGCAGCGCGTTCGGCGAGAGCATGTTGGCCTTGTGGTACCACTTTGCGATTATGTTCGAGGCTATCTTTATCCTGACCACGTTGGATGCCGGAACCCGCGTGGGCCGCTTCATGTTGCAGGACATGCTCGGCAACATCTGGCCGAAACTGGGCGAAACTTCGTGGATGCCGTCGGTCGTTTTGACCAGCGCGCTGGTCGTGGCGGGCTGGGGCTATTTTCTGTACATCGGCGTGATCGACCCGAACGGCGGGGTCAATATTTTGTGGCCGTTATTTGGCATCGCCAATCAAATGCTGGCGGCAATTGCGCTGTGCGTTGCGACCGGCATTCTGATTAAATCCGACAAGCTCAAATACGCCTGGGTGACCGGTTTGCCGCTGACTTGGTTGGTGACGATCACCAGTACGGCGGCATGGGAGAAAATAACCAGCGACAATATCCGCATCGGTTTCTTTTCAGCAGCTAACGATCTGGCCGACAAGCTGGCGGCAGGCGCGTTGCCGCCTGAGAAAGCGGCGGTTGCGCCGCAGTTGATCTTCAACCAGCAACTGGACGGCTGGCTGACTCTGTTTTTTGTGACTTTGTTATGGCTGATCGTGTTCGATATGCTGCGCGTTTGCAGCCGTTATCTGGCCGGAAAACCGGTGCTGCCGCTGGCAGAATCGCCGCACAGCCCGAGCCGTCTGGTTGAAGATTGGGTGAGGGATTGATGCTAGGCAAACTCAAAGCGTTTTGGCGGGGTGTGCGCCGCCTTTCCGGGGATGATGCTTATGAACGTTATTTGCAGCACTATGCAGAGCATCATCAAGACGATACGCCGTTAAGCAAAGAGGCTTTTTTCAAACGGTGGCAGGATGAAAAGTGGAATGGGATTAAGCGGTGTTGTTAACATGAGAGTTATGCTGATGTGCATCGACGTTTTAGGTCAAGTCCAGTATAGCTTGAATAATTGTAAGCTGCGGGGCTATTCCCGTAGCCTATTGCCTGAACACACTTTATAATATGCGGCAGACAGCATTGGGCGGCGACTATTTTCCGCTACCGCAATGGCTTTCAGCTTAACCCTCAACCTAAATAGATTGAAACAGGAACCCTTAATGTCACAGAAAATTTCAGATGTAGTAAACCCCGGTGTTGTCACTGGCGATGACGTACAAAAAATCTTTGCAATCTGCAAAGAAAACCACTTTGCATTGCCTGCGGTAAATGTCATCAACACTGATTCGATTAATGCAGCGTTGGAAGCGGCAGCGAAAGTAAAATCGGCTATCGTGATCCAGTTTTCTAATGGCGGCGCGGCATTCGTTGCCGGTAAAGGCTTGAAAGCGGAAGGTCAAACACCTGCTATTTTGGGTGCTATTTCCGGCGCTAAACACGTGCACCAAATGGCTGAAGCTTACGGCGTACCTGTTATTTTACACACTGACCACGCGGCTAAAAAACTGCTGCCTTGGATCGACGGATTGTTGGATGCCGGC
>DATBQC010000056.1:0-3371 GCA_036561065.1 Methylobacter sp.
TCGTGCAGAACAGCTTTTTAAATTTGCCGGATATGAGCGACGGTTCAATTACCGTAATCGACTTGAATAAACAGGAAGTCAAAGCGACTATCGACACCTTCAAGAAACAGGGACTTAACCCTAACTGCATTATTCTGATGCCGAAATGGCATCATGATGTTGCGCATTAAAAAACAGAGTAGGTTACTCCTCACCCATAAAAGTAAAAGATAACACCACGAAGTTCGCGAAGAAAAAAGCCAAGATAAAACTTCGTGTTCTTCGTGCCTTCGTGGTAAAAAATCTTTATCAGTTACAAATAACGCTGCTTAATAGCCTGTGCCAATTGATGCACTGCCATAGCATACTTATCGCTGTTATTGTATTTCTTGATCACTTTAAAATTGGGATGCACGCGCCAGTATTCGCTGCCTTTGTTTGCGCTCAGCTCAATGATTGACTCGCCGCTATAGCCTTTGGTCGGTTCCGCTACCGGCATGTTGTTTTGCCAACCGTTACGCGAAAAATAATGCGCTACGCTGCCGACCGCATCGCACTGATCCCAGAGATTACGATGCCCATCGTTGTTGAAATCAACCGCCAAGGTGCGGAAGCTGCTGGGCATGAACTGGCCCAAGCCCATTGCTCCCGCCCAGGAACCGACTGGCTTAAGCGGCTCGTAACCTTCTTCACGGGTCATCAGCAAAAAATTTTCCAGTTCTATGGTGAAAAAATTGGAGCGCCGTTGGGTGTCGAATGCCAGCGTGGTTAAGGCATCGATAATGCGCGTTTTACCGACATTGCGGCCGAAAAAGGTTTCCACGCCGATAATCGCGACAATATATTCGGGATCGACGCCGTAGGTAACGCTGGCTTTTTGGATGGCTTCGGCATTGTTGCTCCAAAAGGCTACGCCATTATTGATATGCGCCTCAGTAATAAATTGCTGGCGGTATTTTGTCCAGCCGCCCGTCTTGGGATGGGCAGGTTTCGGGCCGTGATACTGCGGCGCATTTTCCAGCCGAATAACGTAATCCAGGCGTTTGGCTTGTGAGAACAAGCCGTTCAAATAGCTTTCCGAAAAGCCATGATCAAACACCATATGACGGATAAATTTCTGCATCGGCATCGAGTTGGCGTAAAGCCCGGTTAATGTCTGCGCTTGATATTCCGTGGGTTGATCGCCGGTAATGCGATACGTCGCATCGGTTTGAACCGCCGGATTGCTGGCGCAGCCGGTAAGCAATAGCGCCAAAGCCAGTTTGAATATTCGTTTACAGCCTGTGTTTTTCACGGTCATCTCTTTGTGATGTTGGGTGGTAATTTATTCTACTAAAGCGGATGGCATTTTAAAGCCGACGAACTTGATAATGCTTTCCGCGTCACGAAACCAAGTAATTCAACGTCTATTTCATTTTAATTTTCAAGCCTGCACTGCAAAAAAACACTTGATCGCAATGCTGCCCCATCAACTGGGCGGCTTTGCCGGACAGATCGACAAATTGCCGAGCCAGACGGTTGTCGGCGATGACGCTCAGTCCGACTTCGTTGTGCACCAGCACCATATCGCAGGATAACTGTAGCACTGCTTCCAGTTCTTGCAAGATGTCCGCTTCGGGGATTTGGTGATAAAGCTGGTTGTTCAGCCACATCGATACACATTCGATCAGCACCGGGCGTTCGCATCTTTGCAATACTTCAAGCAGTTTAACGGGTTCTTCAATAGTGGCAAATAAATCCTGACGGCGTTGTTGATGAATCAGGATACGCGCCTGCATCTCGTCATCGAAAACCTCGTTCGTCGCCAGATAGTACGGCTTATCCGTTGCCGCTTGTTCTAAAATATACGCTTCCGCCAGCCGGGACTTGCCGCTTTTGATGCCGCCTATAAACAGTGTTTTCATGACAGCATAGCTCCAGCTGTCAAAAGGCCTAGAACGATCAGATTAATGCCTGTTTTCATTTGCAATGCTTTGGTTAATGTAGATTGATCGACCGGATTGACCGGCAGGCCCAGCGTCGGTTTATGTTTGATTTGTCCGTGGTAACTGGCATCGCCGCCCAACGCAACGCCCAAGGCACCGGCCATTGCCGCGATCGGGTAACCTGCATTGGGGCTTTCCAGTTTGTTGCCATCTTGTCGCAAACATTGCCAAGCTCGCTGCTTGTCTTGCGCCAATGCAACAATCAGCAATGCGGTCAAGCGGGAAGGAATGTAATTGGCTATATCGTCGACTATCGCCGCCGTTTTGCCGAAATAAAAATAACGCTCGGTTTTATAGGCAACCATCGAATCCATGGTGTTGATGGCTTTATACACGGCAATACCCGGCAAACCGAACAACAGCAGATAAAACAGCGGCGCGATGACGCCGTCACTGAGATTTTCCGCCCAGGTTTCAAGGCCTGCTTTATAGACTTCGGTTTCGCTCATGTCTTGGGTGTCGCGGCTGACCAAGTAGCTTAACGCCTGCTTGGGTTGCTCGGCGGTTAACAGTGCGGCGACGCTTTCGTGCAGCATATTCATGGCCAGCCCGGTGGACGCTAATATTGCCAAAACCAGCAGCGACAGCCAGCCCGGCAAGAAACCGCACAGGTAAACCAGGGTGAGGCTGACCAATAAGGCCAATGCGATTAAGCAGATTACCAATAGCGCGCCGGGTAAAATCCGGTCGCTGTAAAAACGCCGTTCAAACGCATTAATGAAATCACCCATCAATACCACCGGGTGCTTACAGGGGAATTCTCCAAAAATCATATCGACAAGATAGGCCAAAACTGCCAATTCAAAAAACATTGTAACTATTCAGTCCTTCTCATGCTGTGTAGCTGTCCATACCGTTAAATCGTAAAGCCGGATTTAAACGACCAAAGCAAGCTTTGGACTCCAAAAAATACAGAGTCAGGAGTTCAAAGCTTGCTTTGAAGTTTGTGATTCTAAACATCAGTCCGCCTGTAACGCCTGCAAAATGGTGGCTATATCCAGATTTTCTTCGACCATATCGGCAAAGCCTTGTATTTCGACCTCGCGATAATGCGCATAGGCATAGCCCTGATACTGCGGGTTGATCGCCTTAAAGTAAGCTGTGCGGAATGCGTCGTGATCAAAAACGCCGTGCACGTGGGTGCCGGAAAACAGGCCGCCCTGATAATACAGCGGGTATTTGTCCATGCGTCCGCAATGGATTTCATAGCCGCTGATCTCTGCATATGAAAACAGCGGGTACTGGCCGCGCGTGAGTATTTTAGGGCTTTGATACAGCACCGTATCATCGATAAAGCTCAAGCCTGTTTCCACAATCGCAGTTTCATGCTCAATCGCATCAGGGTCGTGCAAACTCTGGCAGAGCATTTGATAGCCGCCGCAGATGCCGAACACCGGCTTGTTGAAC
>DATBQC010000057.1:0-1559 GCA_036561065.1 Methylobacter sp.
CGTAATCCAGAATTTGAAGATGCTGAATTGGTAGTTGGTATTTGTGCTTCTGTCGGCAACTATCTGGTTAAAAAATTAAATCGAACCTGACTTATCTTTTTAAAGCCTTGTACGCATCGCGTATCTTTATCGAACATCGCATGATGTTTGAAATATGGTACGTGATACGCACCCTATGAAACTAAGAAATGAGAGGCTATCATGCTGCAAGATCAAATTATCGATGAAATCAAACAAATCCCCAGCGACAAATTAGTTGAAGTATATGACCTGATTCATTATTTCCGCTTGGGTTTGAAACATGAGACTGATGCTTCGCCAAAACAGCGCCCTATTGGTTTGGCGAAAGATATTTTTCAAATGCCGACCAGTTTCTTTGATCCGTTACCCGATGAAGTCCTTGATGCCTTCGAGGGTAAATGAATGAAGCTCCTGCTGGATACCTGCGCTTTCTTATGGCTGACAACAGACGCCCCGGAGTTAAGCGATCAGGCTAAAATGCTGTTTCAAAGCACCAATAATCCAGTTTATCTAAGCAGCGTTTCGGTATGGGAAATCGTTGTGAAACATCAGTTGGGAAAACTGCCTTTGCCCGACGAGCCGGAATATTTTATCAGCCAGCAATGCAGCCAGCATTTCATTGAAATTTTATCGCTCGACGGTAAGTCTGTTTTTCATTTGAGTCGGCTGCCTAATCATCACCGAGACCCTTTCGATAAAATGTTGGTGTGCCAAGCGATAGAGCATGGCTTGACTATTTTGACATCGGATAAGCTGATTACTCAGTATCCTGTCAGCACTATTTGGTAGGAAAACGGTACGCGATACGTCCCCTGGCGAAACTTTTGTAATCTCGGTATTTAAACAAACTTCGGAAAATAACATGAAAGCAGGCATGATCGGCCTAGGTGCGATGGGTATCGGTATGGCTAGAAATATGGTAAAAGCCGGATATTTGGCCGGTGTTTATAACCGCACGGCGGCAAAGGCGCAAAGTTTGGCCGAAGAGTTGAATGTCATCGCTTACCATCAGCCGGAAGAGCTGGCCGCCAATGTCGATATAGTGCTGATTTGCGTCTCTGCCGATCAGGATGTGCTGGCAATGGTTGAGGCGATAGCCAAAACCGTCAAGCCCGGCGCTGTCGTCGTCGATATGTCCACGGTTAGCAGCGATACCGCCAAGCAAGCCGCTGCTATGCTGGCCGAAAAACAAGCGGCTTTTCTCGATGCGCCGGTATCCGGCGGCGTGGAGGGAGCTAAAAACGGCACACTGGCGATGATGGTCGGCGGCGATGAATCTGCGTTGGAAAAAGCTCGGCTGGTGCTGGAAGCTATGACCCGATGCATTATGCATATGGGCGCGACCGGCTCAGGTCAAGCCACCAAGGCGGTCAACCAGATCATGGGCGCGGGCATCAATCAGGCGGTGACTGAAGCACTGGCTTTCGCCCAAGCTCAAAACCTGCCAATGGAAAAAGTGATTGAGGTAATCTCCGGCGGCGCGTCAGGCAATTGGTTTTTACAGCATCGCGGTTCCACGATGACCCGAGGCGTTTTTG
>DATBQC010000058.1:0-1962 GCA_036561065.1 Methylobacter sp.
CAGCTTTAGATTAAGCGGTATAGGTTCGGGCTCCAGCGATGAGGCGCTGATCAAACTGAGCGCGCGTTCCAGCGATTCAATACGGATTTCACCGGATTGCAGGGTTCTCTTAAGCGTGTCCCAGGCATACGGTTGAACCAGGAGTTTTCTGGCATCGATAATCAAATAACCGCCATTGGCTTTATGCAGAGCGCCAGGCTTGATCATCGTGAAATCGGTAACCAACGATCCCATGTAAGCCTGATGATCGATGCGACCGACCAGGTTACTGTAATTCGGATGATCTTCGTAAATAACCGGTGCCGATTTCTTATCGCTAAAGTCCACCATCAGGTTAACGTAATAGCGCTTAAACGGATTCGATTCCTGCGCCAATTCCATAAAGGGAAGTATTTTTTCGCTACGCGGAAGAAAATCCAGCACATGCTCAATAATATCTTTTTGAGCATCATTCAGATAGGCAAGAACAGTATCCTGTTTGGCGTATTTCTCAATCAAATCGTCTATCGAATGATTGACGGCCTGCTCGGCGACTTCACGGTTCAGCGCTTGCAGCTTGCGTTTGGTTTCCTTGCGCCAGATCGGGAAGTTTTTCAGCAGCTTTGCCAAGCGTTCCTGCAAGTTAAAAATGGTTTTTTGTATTTCGTGCTGCTTGTCTTTATCAAACTTATTAAATTTTTCGGGACTGATAATTTCGTTGTTTTCATCTGCCGGAGAAAATGCGTAACCGGTTGCGGTTTCCGTCAGGATAATATGAGCATTGGCCGCCTCTTCGCGTAACTGGCTGAGCTCGTTTATTTCCCGTTGCCGCGATTCGCTTTCAACTTCTCCCGTCCTGGAACGGTATTCGTCACCATCAAACGCCGCAGGTATGGCGACGCTCAACTCGTCAATCAACTGCGCCATATCGTTCTGAAAAACCTTACCTTGGCCCGGCATGAATTTAATGGCCCTCGGTTTGGCAGGCTGGCTGAAATTGTTGACATAACACCAGTCCGAAGGAATGTTTTGCCGACTGGCTTCGTGCTCGATCAACTGCCTTACAGTCGTCAACTTTCCGGTGCCGGCAGGTGCCATTGCAAAGATGTTGTAACCGTGTTTATGCATGCGGATGCCCAATTTGACGGCATCCACAGCGCGTAGCTGACCGACGGCAATGTCAATGTCTTCAAGTTCCTCGGTGGTGTTGAATTTTAGCTGTTCAACGTTGCATGGCTTATAAAGCTGCGTAGGATCCAACGGTGTATTTTTCATGGCGACATCCCCTTCCTGGAAAACTCAGTTGATTAATGGATAGCGTTAAATCTACGCTCCCAGTGCTTGGCGCAAGTAACAATAAATTAACGAACACAAAGTAATGGCCTATTTTGAAATTTTTCTCAAAAAGTCACCAATAGTTACGGAAACAACAGCGAATTTTATATTTTAATAATAACTGCTATTTTTCCGTAATTCCAGAACATTATTACATCCTATTTATATTATTAGCATGCAATGAAATTCTTTATAAAATACATTGCCATGATCGGCGGCCGTTATGTTTTAAATAACATCATAACTAAGTATTTATACTAATATATTTGTTCTTATTTTTTTGATTCAATAGCTACAGTTGGATTTTCTTGTGCCTTGCCGAAAAGGTTTCAGAGTGATCGAACAACTGAGCTGTGAGTGAGGTAAAAAGATGAGCGCACCCGTTCATGAAGTAAATTTAACCCCTGAAGAATCCAATACACCGATAAATCTTCCTGACTGTTACACCAAAATTGCTGAACTTGCTTTTTATAAGGCGGAAATCAGAGGTTTTGAACCAGGCCATGAATTTGATGACTGGATTGAAGCAGAACGTGAATTTAAGAAGGCTGTTGCTAAAAACTTTCCTCACTAGGCCAACCATGCAAGTATTTTAGCTTGAGTTATGTATTACTGGAGTTGTTATGAAAATTTATTAATTAGGAAACA
>DATBQC010000059.1:0-4016 GCA_036561065.1 Methylobacter sp.
CATCTTCGACATTTCCCGCCGCGCCAAGGACATGGGCTTTTACGTCGCGCTATCGACCAACGGCACTAAAATTTCTGCGGCTAATATTGATGAAATAGCGAGCATAAATTACCAATATATCGGCGTCAGCCTGGACGGCATCAAAGACACCCACGACCAGTTCCGGCGTGTAAAAGGCTCATTCGACCAAGCCCTGCACGGCATCCACCTGTGCCTGGAAAAAGGCATCAAAGTCGGCCTGCGCTATACCTTAACGCAGGATAACGCGCAGGATTTTCCGGCCTTGTTGCAATTAATGGACGAGCACAATATCGACAAATTCTATTTGTCGCATTTGAATTACGGCGGCCGCGGCAATAAAAACCGCAAGGACGACGCCCATTTTGCGATGACCAGAACCGCGATGGATTTGCTGTTTGAAACCAGCTACGAGTGGCTCAAGGCGGGCAAAGAGCGGGAATTTGTGACCGGCAATAACGATGCCGATGCGGTTTATTTTCTGCACTGGGTAGCCCGTCATTTCCCCGATAAAGTCGAACATATCAAAACCAAACTGGAACAATGGGGCGGCAATGCTTCCGGCGTCAATGTCGCCAATATCGATAATCTGGGCAACGTCCACCCCGACACGTTCTGGTGGCATTACGAACTGGGCAATGTAAAGGAACGGCCTTTTTCGGAAATATGGATGGATACGACCGATCCGTTGATGGCGGGCCTTAAGCAACATCCAAGACCGCTCGAAGGGCGCTGTGCAAGGTGCCATTATCAGGAAATTTGCAACGGCAACACCCGCGTCAGAGCCGCGCAAACCACAGGGAATTTCTGGGCTGAAGATCCAGGCTGCTACCTGACGGATAGTGAAATAGCCTAAATTAAGCTTATCCTTTCGGCGTTCCTAAGCGTTTGCACACTTCTCATCCTAGACAATCTAGTCCCCGCTGATCGTTATATGGATACTCCATTGTCCTTTTGCAGTTCCCCTTTAAAAACCCCTGTCGGTTGTAAAGGGGGAATACGCAAATCCTCAATATCTTTAGCATTATTGATCATACATAGCTTGCGCCAAACCGCAGACTAGGTTCAATCCGACAATTTTTTGAAAAATCGTCTTTTCAATCCTGTTCGTTTCGTCGTCACGCGTTGCTCTAACATTTTGTATATTATCGCCATGCACGTAAGCAATAAACTACACGTTTTACCATAAAAAACAATGTCCTATATAATGCTTATTTGCTAAAGTAGCAACGCAACAGTTAAATGACAATGTCAAAACCTACTCTTTTTTCATTTTGTTTTTGACCTCATTTGCGTTGTTTATTTATAAAAATAATATGTTTTTCTAACTTGGAGAGATTTATGAAATTTTCACTTATGCCTTTATGCGGGGCTATTGCATTGTTGGCATCATCGCTTGCCATGGCAGATGGCGGTTCTCCCTGTACGATTAGTGCAGCGAATGGTAACACGGTTAACGGAGCTGGTTTATGGGGTGAGGTACCTATAGCCACGCATTCTGCTACGGACTGTGATGTTGACCAATTTTCCTGGAATAACTTCTTGTACTTGGTTTCCGACGATAAAAATGGACACCCGCGCTTTATGAGTCTGGCACCGTGGTACGATGCGATGCCAGCTTCGGGCAAACCCACTTGGACTGGCGCGTATACTCCGCTTAAAACTACGCAACTCACGAATAAAATGAATCGTGTCCAAGCTGGGGATGATTTTCACCTGCTGGATGTCAATGGAAAAACTGTTGCTTATGATATACGAATCAATCAGGACTTCATGACGTATATCGCCGATAACGGTATGTATAAAAAAGGAACCATTGCGAAAGCTGCGGCCGAGTTCAAAAAGGACTCATCTACCGCGGGGATTTGGCTACCGCCAACTCCGGCGATTCCAACGCAGTCCGCACTGGAGATTAAAACCTCTTGGCGAGCTTACGGCAGCGGCGACAACATTTGTCCGTCGGATATCATGCACTGCGAGAAAGATAGTACCGGTAATTGGTGGGGCTTGATTGGCATGCATATGGTGCAGAAAACCCCTCAGCATGGTGAGATGATCTGGGCCTCTTTTGAGCATGTGGCCAATAGCCCCGACTGTGCCGCCAGCGGCAGCAACCCCATACAGAAAAATCCCGGTTCGCTAAATGCCAATAAAAACATTCCTGGTTTGAAAGATCAAACCGGTTGGAATTTATTCAATTACACTAGCTATCAAACAGCCGGTGGTGATGGGCAAAAATGTGTCTTCCCACAAAAAAATGGCAGTGGCAAACCGCTGTGTCTGACAGACCCTAATCCTTCTGGCGACAAGTCGACCTGGATTTCAATCAACTCCTGTAGAACTGATCAATTACCAACAGCTACGAATTGCAGCACGGCCACCGATAATCTGCAGGTTACCTCTTGCCTCAATGACAATGTGCAGAAAAATATGCCTTCTTCAATCGCGAGTAAGTGGAGTAATTACAGGCTTATCGGAGCTGAATATGTATTTTGGGGATCAACAGGCGGTGGCGCGCCGCTGGTGGGTTGCTGGAATTTTGTAGACGGGGCTTTTGGCTTGAAGTGCGTAGCTGACAAAAGTGGAGAGATTTCAGTAGCCCTACGCGGCACTACAAACCTTGCTAATACTACGATGGAAACCTGGATGCAAAAGGGTATCGATCTGAAAACAGCTAGCCTGAGTTGGACCTTGACCCAACAGGATTGCCTCTCTTGCCATCAGCCAACGACAACCCTTCATCAAGGGGACATGAGCCACCTGTTTGGCCGCGCCCAGCAGATAGGCGATGTTGAGGCTGGCCCTCTATACAGTGACAGTGACGCCAAGAACAAGTGCCCTGGCGTATGTAAAGGTTTAGGCGGCAAATGGACTGGACAATGGACCACTACCGTACCCGGTACAATGTCCGTGTGTGGGTGCGTAGCCGATAAATAACCAAACATCATTTTTTTGTAACTCAGGGCGGCGCATGGTTGCGCAGCTTGGTTAGCCTTGTAGGTCAATGGGATAAACTATTCCCGTTGGCCTACACTGCGCCTGTCCGAATTAACTGTTATCAACGCTCACCAATGGCAAAGCCACCGGTCAGCAATGATCAAGGTGTCGTTGTGTTATCCATTCCATTTGACACCTAATCAATTTTTAGGCTCTTGCTGCCTTGAACTCATCAAGATACAGTCATCTTCAAGTTTCGTCTTTGCCAAGCCAATGTTTCACGGCAGGAGGCTGATAATTGACATAGCGGTCCAGTAGCGCATCTGGATTGGTCTCCACCATCAACATGGCATGATGATGTGCTTTAACGAATTGCTCAGCCATTACGTGATCCAAAAATTTGATCAGCGCGTCGTAATAACCTTCCACGTTAAGTAGGCCGCAAGGCTTGTGGTGGAATCCCAGTTGCGCCCAAGTCCAAATCTCGAATAGTTCCTCAAGCGTTCCTATGCCGCCGGGGAGCGCTATAAATCCATCCGAAAGCTCGGCCATCAGCATCTTCCGCTCATGCATGGATTGGGTGACATGCAATTCAGTCAAATGCTGATGCGCGACTTCTTTATGCGCCAAGGCCTTCGGTATGACGCCGATAGCTTCGCCGCCTAGCTTCAATACTCGATCCGCCACCATGCCCATGATGCCGATACTGGCTCCGCCGTAAACCAGCCTGATGTTTCGGCTGACCAATGATTCGGCAAGCGAATAAGCGGCTGAGGCGTAGGCATCAAGCCGCCCCGGACTGGAGCCGCAATAGATGCAGATGCTGTTAATTGACGTCATGCCATTATTACTGTTTAAAATTAATACTCGGCATCATGATAAACATTCTGCACGTCGTCCAGATCGTTACACAAATCTAAAAACCTTTCAAACAACGCAATATCATCACCGCCAATCGGAGTGCTGCCTTTGGGCAAAAATTGAATCTCGTCCACGTCAAAATCAATCTCGCCCAAAGCATCCGATAACGCTTGTTTGGCTTTGAAATAGTCGGTCTGAGG
>DATBQC010000060.1:0-11758 GCA_036561065.1 Methylobacter sp.
TGGTTAATTCCAGTGGCGACATTCTCTATATCAATGGCCGCACCGGTAAATATCTTGAGCCGCCTGCCGGAAAAGTTAATTGGAACATTCACGCTATGGCTCGTGATGGATTGCGTCATGTGATCGCCGACGCCTTAAAGAAAGCGCAACAACAATCCGAAGCAGTTTGCCTGCCCGGCTTGACCATAGCCACTGACAGCGGAACGCAGACTATTAACCTGTCGGTACAGGCGATCACCAAATCCAAAGCATTAATGGACATGCTGATTGTCATATTTACCGATGTGGCAACGCTGCAAACAAGAAAACGCACGCGCAAATCACCGAGCGTTGAGCAGCAAATTTTACTCGCTGAGCTACAACAAGCCCGTGAAGAGTTGCAAACGTTGCGTGAAGAAAGGCAAACAGCACTAGAAGAACTCACCTCTTCAAATGAAGAACTGCAATCGACCAACGAGGAGTTGCAATCCACCAACGAAGAACTGACTACTTCTAAGGAAGAAATGCAGTCCATGAACGAGGAATTGCAGACCGTGAACGCCGAACTGCAAGCCAAGATGACTGATCTATCGTGGGTCAACAACGACATGAACAACCTGCTCAATAGCATGGAAATAGCTACAGTGTTTCTTGATAATGCGCTGAAAATCCGCCGCTTTACCAGTCATGCCGTTGATCTGTTCAACCTGATTCCGAGTGATGTGGGTCGGCCTCTATCCGATATTGCCGCGCACCTGGATTATCCTCAATTGCACCAAGATGTGACACAGGTACTAAACACATTAGTGTTTTCTGAAAAGCAGGTCAATCGCGACGACGGCAGCTGGTTTAAAGTACGCATTATGCCTTATCGCACTCAAGATAACGTGATTGATGGCGTGGTCATCACCTTTATTGACATATCCGAAACCAAAAAACTGGAAATCCAGCTACGAAGCACTCAATCATGAAAAAGAAGCATGACAGAGCTCAAGAGACAAAAAAGCTACGCCAACGTGCAGAGCGAATGGTCTCAGACAACATCGTGTCAGCGAGCAACCTGTTAACCGAAGAAAAAAAGCTAGTTCATGAATTGCTAGTGCATCAGGTTGAGTTAGTCATGCAGAACGAAGCCTTCCAGGAAGCCCGTACTACGACTGAAATCAAGCTGGAACGCTATACCGAATTGTTTGATTTTGCCCCCACCGCCTACTTGACATTAGCTGCTGATGGCTGCATTCATCAGGCCAACTTTCGCAGTGAACTGTTGTTGGGCATCGAACGAGGCAAAATAGTCGGAAGACAATTCACCCAACACGTATCGGGCGAATATCGTCAAGTTTTCAAGCGCTTTCTGGAAACGGTGTTCGCTGGCGGAGAAGCACAGCGATGTGAAATTACTTTACAGTTTGGCAATCTCCCCGTCTGGGTGAGCATTGAAGCGACAGTCGATGCTTTCCGCGAAACCTGTTTTACATCAGTGCTTGATATCAGTGAACAGAAGCTTAATGAGCAGGAACTGCAACTTGCTGCCACCATTTATTTGGCACTAGGCGAAGCCATTATGGTGGCGGACGGCAATAACCAAATTATCTCCGTTAACGAGGCTTTTACCCAATTAACCGGATACACCAATACAGAGGCGATAGGCCAGCCAACCTCTTTGCTTAAATCAGGCCGTCAAAACACAGCCTTTTATCAGGGAATGTGGACTTTACTGAACACCACCGGTCATTGGCAGGGAGAGATATGGAATCGACGTAAAAATGGCGAGGAGTTCATTGAGTGGCTGTCAATTAGCACAATCTACACTGACACCGGCGAGGTAGCCCGTCGGGTTGCCATGTTTTCCGACATTACGGATAAAAAACTGGCTCAGGACATTATTCGTAAACACGCAAATTATGATCCGCTTACCGGACTTCCCAACCGGAGACTGTTTTATGATCGCTTGCAGCAGGCTATCAAAAAAGCCAAGCGAGAGGATCAAAAGCTAGCAATACTGTTCCTCGACCTTGACCAATTTAAGGATATCAACGATACCCTGGGTCATGAAGTCGGTGACCGCCTGCTTACAGAAGTGTCTCAACGCCTGAAGGCCTGTATCCGCGAAAGCGATACGCTGGCGCGTCCGGGAGGAGATGAGTTCATCATCATTCTGGATGAATTGGATGAGCTCAACAGCATAGAACGTGTTGCGAATTCTATTCTGAGCAGCCTTGCGCTTCCGTTCCAATTGAAAAATGAGATCTGCTATGTTTCGCTCAGCATAGGTATTACCCTATTTCCTGACGACGCCATTGTTGTGGATGAACTGGTTAAAAAAGCCGATCAGGCCATGTATGCCGCCAAGCGTCAGGGAGGCAAGCGCTTTTGTTTCTTTGCGCCGACCATGCAGGCAGCGGCAGACAGTCGATTGCGGATAACCAATGACTTACGCAAAGCATTGGCTAATCAACAATTTTGGGTAGCTTACCAGCCCATTGTAGACTTGGCGACTGGTGACATCCACAAAGCCGAGGCGCTGATTCGCTGGCAGCATCCGACACAAGGACTGATCAGCCCAGCCGAATTCATCCCTATTGCCGAGGATACCGGCATGATTGTCGAAATCGGCGAATGGGTATTCCATCAGGCGGCGAAGCAGGTGGTAAAGTGGCGCAACAAGCACCATCCACTCTTTCAAATCAGCGTCAATAAATCCCCCGCACAGTTCGAGAGCCAACACGACAACATTAACGGCTGGTTCGAGCACTTGCAGCATCTGGAGCTGCCTGGGGCCAGCATCACAGTAGAAATTACAGAAGGGCTGTTGATGGATGCCTCATCCATCGTTTCGGAAAAACTGCTTACCTATAGAGATACGGGGATGCAGGTGTCACTCGACGATTTCGGTACGGGTTATTCATCCATGTCCTACCTGAAAAAATTCGACATCGATTATTTAAAGATCGATCAGTCATTTGTTCGTAACGTGACCACTGATTCCACTGATAGAACTTTATGCGAGACTATGATCATGATGGCGCACAAACTGGGCATGAAAGTGATCGCCGAGGGTATAGAAACAGCGGAGCAACGAGACTTTCTTATGCAGGCCGGATGTGATTATGGGCAAGGGTATTTGTTTTCCAGACCGGTTCGGGTCGAAGAGTTTGAAATGTTATTCCAAGCCCGGAATGATACCGGGCTTTGAAGTTTTTTATAACCATCAAGCCACAGATCGACGCCGATTAAACAGATCGCTTTTTACCTCGTTCCCACGCGCTACGTCACGGCCATTAAGTTAAACCGTTCGTGGTGAGCTTGTCGAACCATGAACGGGAATGACTTGTTCAGCGCTTCTTCACGCCGAGGCCCATCGCTCATTACGGTAGCGACCCAGCGCCCAGAGCGGAAAGAATTTATCGTAACCATAATATTTCAGGTAAAAAACCTTGGGGAAGCCAGGAGCATTGAAGCTTTCGTCGCTCCAGAACCCATCGGCCTGCTGGTTTTTCAGTAGATATTTCACCCCGGTTTCGACTTCAAGACAGTCCGCTTCACCAGCCGACAGCAATGCCAGCAATGCCAGCGCGGTATGGAATGCGGTGCTGGCATGGAATTGTCCACGAATCCTGGTGTCGTAATAGCTGTAATTATCTTCGCCCCAGCCACCGTCCACGCGTTGCTTGGATTTAAGCCAAATCACGGCTTTACGAATGCACGGATCGTGTTTGGGAATGCCTGCGGTTTCAAAACCGGTCAGCACCGACCAAGTGCCGTAAATGTAATTGGTGCCCCAACGTCCGAACCAGCAGCCATCCGTTTCCTGCTCCTTGCGCAAGTAATCGACGCAGTTGTCGATGACCGTCCGATATTTCGGGTTTTGGTTGACCAGCTTACCCAGTAACATGATGCAGCGCCCGCTGACATCGGCGGTTGGCGGATCAATCAGGGCTCCGTGGTCGGCGAACGGAATGTGATTAAGATAATAATGGGTGTTGTCGGCGTCAAAAGCGCCATAGCCGCCATTGCTGGATTGCATGCCCGCAATCCAGATGCCTGCACGTTCGATATTCTCGGCAAACTGCCGGTCATTGGACTGAACCAGCGCATGAGCCACTACCGCCGTATCATCAACGTCCGGGTAATAGCTGTTGCCAAACTGGAAGGCCCAGCCGCCGCCCGGCAACTCAGGACGTTGAACTCGCCAGTCGCCCGGTTCGTCTTTCAACTGCTTGCTGGCCAGCCAATGCAACGCGGAATTAAGGGCTTGCCAAGTGTGTGAATGGTGTTCGTGGCGGTCGACTTCCTGCAGGGTCAGAGCAACCAACGCGGTATCCCAGATAGGGGAAACGCAGGGCTGGCAGTAAGCCATATCATCTTTAACGACCAGCAATCGCTCAATGGCTTCCTTAGCAATCCGCCGCTGTTCATTGTCGGCAGGGATACCCAGATAATCCATGGCTTCATAGGCATTGACCATCGCCGTAAAAATCGCCCCCAAACCATCGTAACCATTCAATCGCTCCATGAACCAGTCGCGCGCCTTTGCCGTAGCCTTCCGGCGGATGAAACCCGGAATCAACGGCTCCATCAAACGCCCGATGCGATCCAGCACCAGTATGGCCTTGCCTAGGGGTGTTTTGACGTGGGAAAAATAATGTTTCTCTTTATCCGAAGGCGTAACAAACAGTTCGGCAATACCGATTTTGTACGGGTTACGCGCCTTGACTTTGTAAGTGCAGAGTATGAACAGCGGAACCATCACGGTGCGCGACCAGTAGGACACTTTATCCAGATGAAACGGGAACCACCTGGGTAGCAACATGATTTCCACTGGGATGAAGGGTACGCCGCGCCAGGGAATCTGTTCGAACATGGCTAGCGTGGTGCGGGTCAGGACATTAGCCCTGGCGGCGCCTCCTTGAGCCAAAATCCATTCCCGAGCCCTGAACATATGCGCCGCATCGATAGAGTCGCCAGCCATTTTCATCGCGTAATAGGATTTGATAGTGCAACTGATGTCACCCAAACCGCCTGTATAAAGGGGATAACTGCCGTCCAGACTTTGTTGTGAGCGAAGAAAATTGGCGATCTTGGTTTGGATTGTCGGGTCGATTTCATCCATGTAGTGCATCATCAGGATGTACTCAGCGGGAATAGTACAATCCGCTTCAAGCTCGAATACCCAATAACCGGCTTCGCTTTGCAGACCTAGGAGTTGCGCTCTGGCCCGGTCAATCGCGCTATCCAGAGTTGTCGGCGCATGAGAGGAGCCAGTGTAGGTAGAAGTTGAGCTAGGAAGTGAAGAAGTCTCTGTTAGCATGATATGGTTTTCCCTGAGTTCACATTTTCTATTAGGGCTATCGGGCAGCCCATTAAGCCCGATAGCTAAAATTTTTCTGTCGACAGAAAGGATCAGACCGGCGATATAAAAAAACGCCGCAGCAAGACATTGCGGCGGCGAATGGTCTGTGTATTTAGACCCCTCTCGGATTAGGCGACTGATCTTAACTATTGCGGTGCTTTTTCATCCGCCAGTTTTCAATATAACTACTAAATTAGCCATAGTCGGTACGGTAGCGCACATAAGGCCCTTGCTGGTGATATAAGGCCGATATTCGGGCCGTGCGCGTTCAGTCGCCTTTATCATTATTTAGTAGGGTAGGCAGATAGACTGCTACAAATGGGTAAATATGCTATTCCCTCGCCCATCTCCACATGCACCAGATTAGTAAATCGGTTTAGGTGTTCGCACTGATTGTTTGAATAAGCTGGAGAATATATCCTTAAGACTCACTGGCAAAGCGACCCTTGTTCATGGTTGAGATAGCTAACCACTGCTTATCACACAAATAGGGACATTACTTTATGATTGAATCACATAACCGTAACCTTGGGCAAAACCATATCCTCGACTCATTATCCGCCGCCGAATACAAGCGCCTTTCCCCCCATCTTGAACTGATCGCATTGCCGCTCGGAGAGGTTATTTACCAGCCAGGTGACGAGTTGCGTTATGCCTATTTTCCCACGACCTGTATCGTGTCGATGCTTTACGTAATGGAGAGCGGCGCGCCGGCCGAAATAGCCATGATCGGCAACGATGGTGTCATCGGTGTTTCGCTTTTTATGGGCGGAGGAATTATGCTTAATCGGGCTGTGGTGCGTAGCGTCGGTTACGCCTATCGGTTGCGGGCTCAACATTTTTTGCAGGAGTTCAAACGCGCCGGGGGATGCCGCAACGGAGTGTTGCACGATTTATTACTGCGTTATACCCAAGGTCTGATGACACAGATAGCACAGACATCGGCCTGCAATCGCCATCATTTCCTGGATCAGCAACTCTGTCGCTGGCTGCTGTTAAGCCTTGATCGGCTCAGTTCAAACGAGTTAATCATTACCCAGGAATCGATCGCCAACATGCTCGGCGTGCGCCGCGAAGGCATCACAGAGGCAATCGGAAAATTGCAGCAAGCAGGATTGCTTGCTTGCCACCGGGGACGTATCACGGTGCTGGATAGGCAAGGATTGGAAGCACGAGCCTGCGAATGCTACCAAGTGGTCAAAACAGAATTCAACCGCCTGCACCTCACTTCCCGGTATGCGCCATCGCACATCCCTTTACACAGCGGTGGGCTAGTTAAAAATGAATCATTAAGCAGCCGCCAAGCCCAGATGAAACAAGGATAATGTCACCGTATTCAGGATGTCCCTCACACTTTCTCGCAGTCATCCCGGCATATTCAACTCTATGGGATTCGTCGTAAATATCTCCGGATATTTCTGCGTATTGCTGTATTGTCAGGGGAGTTATCTTTGCGTTTTTCATTTGAAGAGTACTTTGTAGGTTAGAATAGAGAATAAGCAATTCCTTACCGCAAAAAGCCTGCTCTTGTATGGAATATATCCAGGGGATCTCCCCGACTTGTTCCGCTGTAGACGAAACGCTAATCTAGTCTTTGGGCCAAGTGATCGATAACGAAGTTCTCTTTGTTGTGCTTGCGACCGTTGCCGTTTTCTTGACTACCTGACCGTCCTTGTCAACGGTAACACTGTAACGGCCTGGCTTGAGCTTGGCGAATAGCATAGGACCGTCAGACACGGTTTCCAGAATAGTGTTGCCGCTTGAGTCCGCGATACGAACCTTTACGTCACTGACATACTCTCCTGTACCCTTTATCGAAAATAGCAGATGCAAGTTGTAGTCAGCCCCCAAGGCTTGCATCGCATTTTGTTCATCGCCCCCTACTCCACCGTTGACGAATGTAACCTCGCCTTGGGTTTGTGGTTTAATCAACTCCTGTTCCGCAACAGCAGAAAAGCTGAATAAAATACAAGAAAGGATAAGCACTAAGTCTAATCGTTTCATAAAATCTCCCCTTGAGTCGTAAGAAATCACACCATCAAATACAGCATACAGAATCTGTCGCCTCTGTATGTACGGTGGCGTACATACAGAGAATTAGATTGAATTTTTGGCCTTCGAAAAATGCGGAAAAGGAGCCGCTTGTTACTCAGGGCCGTACATCAGCTTCCCAGGAAACAGTGGCTGGACACCATTGCCATATTCCCAGTGTCAATATCCTGGTCAGCACGGTAGGGACGCACGCACCATGCCCCATGTCCACCTCCCGGTTGATCAACTTGGAGCTGTCCCCGCACCGCTTGAGGTAATCATCGGCCTTGATGTCATTAAGATCGGTATGAGGCATAAAAAATGCCACCACCGGAATCGGCAGCACAGCCAGGGTAGAATCATCCACCCACTCGGAACCGGAGCAATGCCTAGTGCCTTCGATGGCAGATCGAGTGTCATCCTTGACCAGAGTTTGAGAGCAACCCGGAAGAATAAGGATGGCCGATAGGATCAATAGACTCAATTTGGAGCGTAGCGTGATATGTTTCATAAAAACCTCCGGAGGTTTAACCGCAATCAGGGACTTAAGGATAAAAGACTCGAACGACGATTCAACATTATCCCGGTAAGAAACCTGTTTATTAGCACGTCATGCTCGTCGTTTCAGTCAATGAAAACAGCTTAACCGAAACGCTTGGCGTAGTCGGTACGGTAACACACATAAACCAGAAGGGAAGATTGGTCCAGAATTATCGGCACGGCACACCACACCCATTACCTTTTACCCAATCCAATCAGCAATTTGCATGCTAGAATAGCCTATGCTATGAAACCCGCAATATTCTCCTCTAAAGTTATTACTATCTCCATTTGCTGAGGTCATTCGACTAACACATATATGAAAATCATTCATGACTGACACACATAATCCTCGACAAAACCATCTCCTCGGCGCCCTGCCGACAGATGAATACGAGCGCCTTTTTCCAAATCTGGAACTGATTCAGATGCCGCTGGGGGAAGTCATTTATGAGTCGGGGGATGAGTTGCATCACGCCTATTTCCCTACGACCTGCATCGTATCGCTGCTTTATGTCATGGAAAATGGCTCTTCGGCCGAAATCGCCGTAGTCGGAAACGATGGCATAATTGGTGTCGCCTTGTTCATGGGCGGCGGAACTATGCCTAATCGAGCCGTCGTGCAAAGCGCAGGTTACGCCTATCGGCTGAAAGCGCATCAGCTTATGTTGGAATTCGACCGCTTTGGCGGGCGGCGTGAAGGGACCTTACATGATTTATTACTGCGCTATACCCAGGCACTGATTACCCAGATGGCACAAACGGCAGTCTGTAATCGGCACCATTCCGTGGATCAGCAACTCTGTCGTTGGTTGCTGCTAAGCATCGACCGGCTTGATGCGAACGAGTTGACCATGACCCAGGAATTGATAGCCAATATGCTGGGCGTACGCCGCGAAGGCGTAACCGAGGCCGCAGGGAAATTACAGCAAGCCGGTTTGATTAATTACAGCCGTGGCCATATCACGGTACTGGATAGGCCGGGATTGGAAGCACGGGTCTGTGAATGCTACCAAGTGGTCAGAACGGAATTTGATCGCTTACTGCCCCCCGAGTGCTGACATAGCTCATTCGAGCGAAACATCTACGTAGAAATCGCAAAGCGGCAGTGACAAGACAGCTTCGCTTCCCTTGAGCTGCTTAGCAGGATACTTCCTTCGGCACCCTTATACCGGCTGAAGCCGCCACGGCTATCTGTGCGCTGGCGTACAGACTCTGGCGAGGGTTTGACGTATTGTCAAAACACAGTAGTAGCCCTGGGCGGATAAATCCGCCCCTACATATCGCTCAATATTTTTCATCCTAGAAAAATTAGTTGGCACCTGTGTAGTCCGTTCACCAGACTGGAGAGTACATGTCACATCTAACCATTAAGTGCTACGATGCCTCGCCCAGCAGAACCATGCACATCCATAAATGGCTTTCAGCTATGTCTCGAGTAACCTTGCTAGGCGCTTTAGTTTTTTCCGGCTGTAGCTCGGAACACTCGGACGGGCAAGGCAAACAGGCGCAGCAAGAGAAAGAAAGTACCGTCGGCAAGCCTGTTCACAAGGAGGTCGGCGAAGCGTCATGGTATGGCCCGGGATTTCAAGGCCAGGAAACCGCCAATGGCGAGACTTTTAACCAAAAAGAGATGACAGCCGCCCATCCAAGTTTGCCGATGGGAACCAAGGCACAAGTAACCAACCTCGAGAATGGCAAGAAGGTCGAGGTCAGAATCAATGATCGAGGCCCGTTTGCCGAAAACCGGGTCATCGATCTTTCCGGTGCAGCGGCTAAAAAGCTCGATATGAAAAAGGACGGCACCAGTGAGGTCAAGATTGAGACTAAATCCGTCAAGAAAAAGCGTTCCCCCCATAAGTCCGGAAAGTCAAAACATGCTCTCAATAAGCCATCAATCGGTAAAGCTAAGTGATATGCCGGTTTTCAGTAAGCGGGTGAGCGCCTCTGCTGTCATCGCACAGCCGAAATAACAGCCTTGACCTTCATCGCAATTCAGGGCCAGAAGAAATGCGGACTGCTCTGGAGTTTCCACTCCCTCTGCAATGACTTGTTTGTTAAGACTCTTCCCCATGCTAATCACCGCGCTGACAATGGTGGCATCTTCCGCGTTGCTGGTCATCTGGTTCACGAACGACTGGTCAATCTTCAGCGTATCAATCGGAAACTGTCTCAGATAACTTAGGCTGGAATAGCCGGTGCCAAAATCATCAATCGCAAGTTTTATGCCCATGTTCGAGAGTGCATGCAGCACTGAATCGCTCGACTCGGCATCCTCCATCAGCAAGCTTTCAGTCAGCTCGAGTTCCAGATGGCGAGGCTCCAAGCAAGTATCCTCAAGGGTTGCACGTATGTTTGCGATAAAATTCTTGTCGCGGAACTCGATGGCGGAGGTATTGACGGCGACGGTTATTGGCGGCAAGTCAGCCTGTTGCCAAATCCGGGCCTGGTGACAGGCTTCATGCAGCACCCAGCGGCCTATCGGCAAGATCAGTCCACAATCTTCTGCGATAGACACGAACTGTATTGGCAATATCAGTCCGCGTTCAGGGTGCCTCCAGCGAATCAGCGCCTCGACACCGACAATCGCACCGCTGTGAAGATTTATTTTCGGCTGGTAGTACAACACAAACTCCTGACGTTCCAATGCGCCGCGCAGGTCGGCTTCGATGGATTGCCGTTGAACGGCCCGATCATTCATGCTTTGTTCGAAAAACTTGTAATTATTGCACCCGCTTTCCTTGGCATGGTACATCGCTGTGTCCGCACACTTGATCAGGGTCTCTGCATCCCAGCCATCATCGGGGTAGATACTGATACCGATACTCACGTTGATATGGAGTTCATGTCCTTCAATGTGATGAGGCTGAGAGATCGATGCAAGCATCTTTTGCGCAGACAGCGCGGCGTCTTCTGCGTGCTCAATAAAGGAAAGTAACAGCACGAACTCGTCCCCACCTTGGCGACTAATGGTGTCCGAGTGGCGGACACTAGCCACCAGGCGTTGGGCAACCGACTGTAGCAACTGGTCGCCAACCGGATGCCCCAAGGAATCGTTAATGTGCTTAAATCGATCCAGATCCATAAACATCACTGCAAGTTGCCTACCTTGACGACGGGCCAACTCAATCGCCTGCTTGAGGCGGTCTTGCAACAGCATTCGGTTAGGCAAATCGGTCAGCGCATCGTGATGCGCTAAATGATCCAACTGATCTTTAGCCATTTGGACTTGCTCGGCCAGTTTCTGTGCCTCTATGGTAGCGATAACCAGATGTGCATTCGCTTGCTGCAACATAGTGACGTGATCGTCGGACGCCGCCTTCATCGTCTCTGCCACCTGGATTCTCCGCTCACGCGAGCTGGCTTCCCCTTCGCGCAGGTGGGCAGCGTCTTCACGCGAACTGGCGTCCCCTTCGCGCAGGTGAGCCGCGTCTTCACGTGAGCTGGCATTCCCTTCACGCTGATGGGCTACATTTTCGCGTGAGGCGGCTTTACTTTCGCGCTGATGGGCAGCTTCTTCACGCGAAGTCGCTGTCTGTTCTCGCAAGTCGGCAGCACTTTCACGAACATGCGCTGCCTCTTCCCGAGCAGCAGCCAATTTCTCGCGGCTCATAACGGCCTCCTCATTGGCAATGACGGTGTTTTCCCGTCGCCTAATATATTTTTCGTAGCTCTCATGTAAGCTGTCTTTATGCCGACTAGTCACGCCCGGTTGAATTGGATCAGAGGTATTAGAGGTGTCGTCATTGTCATTTTTATTCATTATCGCCTCCTGTCACCTAGATGTTCAACACACTGGGTCGGCCCGACATGATTCCTGTATACCCGGATAAGGTCTCGCCAATAATGATGCCT
>DATBQC010000061.1:0-2345 GCA_036561065.1 Methylobacter sp.
CAGTTGGTGCTTGAAGTCTTCATACTGTTCCGTCAGTCCTCTGTCCCATTGGTTCAGGACAAACAGCCAAGCGTGTTTGCCGCCTTCTGCCAACAGCAAGCGCCAGGCTTTTTCATCGCGATAGCGTTCGGGGCTAACTACATAAATCAGCACGTCGATATGCGGCAACCATTCCAGTACTTGGTGTTTGTTGCTTTGTTCGGTGCTGTCGAAATCGGGCATGTCGATCCAGACCACATGTTTTCGGGATTCATTGTCATGCTCGGCGGTTTTGATTTGCGCCAGCGGCAGTTGTTCGGGCAAATGCTTTATCGCAACGCTATGATGGTGATAGAGCGTGACTTCCCGCGAAGTAGGGCGCTCGACTCCGGCTCGGGCGATGGCTTTGCCTGCCAGACGGTTCAGCAAGGAACTCTTGCCTACGCCGGTGCCGCCCATGAACGCGACGATCAGCGGCCTGGAACCGTTATGGTTAAACAGAGTATCGGGCGACCTGGCATCGACATCGCTTAACTGCTTCGCGGCATCGGCATTAATCCAGCCTGCTGTCAGCGCCTGCTCAGTCCAACGTTTTGTGGTATCTACCAAACTAGAGTAATCGTAAGCCATGGCGCTTTTCTGTCAGTTGTGATTCTGCCGCACGCAGCTGGTCAGGGGAGATATTAAAATGGGTCGCCATCGATAATTGTAGAGGCAGTTGCAACAGTTTGTTGCGCAGGCTATCGACAAATAACGTCTGCTTGACGGTATTGAATTGGTTTTGTTTTAACTCGGCTTCCACTTTGTGCATATGGCTGCCGACTGCGCTTTCCGCCAAAAGGGAAGTCAGTGTCAGCATCGCCGGGGCGATAACCAAGTCATGCAGGCCGATGCCGCCCATTTGCAAGGTCAAAGCAATAACGGCGGCATCGGCAGTGGCTCGGGTGGCTCGTAAGCTGTTTAACACCAGCGGCTGTTCTTGCAGTTTGTAATAGAGACGATGCGCGGCGCTGTCCACATCCTGTTGAAACGATAGATGATAATTTTTTGCGGCTTGACCGAAATCCTGCAATACGTCTTGCCGCCGGCTGCGTAACACGCTGTTGACCTGTCTCCACCACTGGCCCTGTTGGCCTTGGTCTGCCTTGTCCAGCAGCTTGTCCGCCAGCTGAATCAACGTATGTTCGGCTATTTGGTTCAGCAAGGCTATTTCGTAACTGCTGTCGGTAATATGCAGCCTTTTGCGTCCCAGTTTCATGATCTGTCTGACCGGCCAAGTCAGGATTTTACGGGTTCCGGCCAACATACGGGCCAACCCGGGGATTTCCATTAAATTCAGCAATTCGGTCATCGCAAGTTGAAAGGTTTCGTAATGATGCGGATGATTCAGGTAGTCGCGCTGGTAACTGTCCATTGCCTGCTTGATCATCAAATCGACTAATTCAGCCCAATCGTTCAACGCCTGGTGTTCGGCAAAAACCGGCTCCAGCCAGGTTTGCCAGTGACTTTTTAATAACTCCTGTTCAAAACGCGGGTGTTTGTCATGCTTTACTTTATTTGCCAGCTGCTTAAGCAGCTGTTGCCTGGACTCGGGCCAGACAGGCAGCCCTCCGGGTTTTTGGTAATACAGCGAAACAACCTCGGGAAATTCATCGGTTCTGGCTTGTCGCCATTTTTCCTGTAGTGACTGGATAATGATCGATTCGGAACCTTCAACCAGCTTATTCAGGCAAATAATGGTCGGCTGATGCAATTCTTCAACCGCGGCCATGATGTCCCAGACCGATTGGTCAGCGTATTTTTCCTTGCTGACCACCAGGATCACCATATCCGCCAGCGCAATCGACCTGATGACGCCTTCCCGGTAAGTGGCCGAGTCTATCGAGTCGAAATCGGGTGTGTCCCACAATACGCCATGCGGCAGGAGTCCTGAATCGGTAGAATTTTGCGTTAACGAATAGCAATCGTGACGGTCTTTGCTAAGTTGGGTTTGCTGTAATTGCTGGAAACGCCCGAAATAACGTTGTAGGCCGGTGCAGTCCGCAACACTGATGCCGTTGCAAAAACCTTGAGGATGGATGGTGTAACCCGCCAGAGGGCTGACTCCGGCGGCGGCGCTGTTTAACAATACGTTGGTCAGCGAGCTTTTTCCGGCCTGAGTCGGCCCCACCACGGCCATGTGCAATAACGGTTGTTGCGATGCATCAATCAGCTGGCCCTTGCGGATGAAGGCTTCCGCCAAAATCAGCTGATCGATCCGTTGTTGATAGCTGGTTTTGACATTCTCATTGCCCTGTTGAGCCAAAACCGCTTGATAACGTTGTTTTAATAATTGGATAAATTCCAGCATAAAAAGCTAGCTCAGG
>DATBQC010000062.1:0-4235 GCA_036561065.1 Methylobacter sp.
CGCACCAAAAATCAATGGGTTTAAAGTCAGGCATGTTTGAGATGCAGTGATCGGTAGGTAAGAAACTTAAATATAATGCGCTGTTATTTCGGGCGTACCCTATCTGTTGCCGATGATTTTTTCAAGTTATATTGGTCGGCAAGCGAATACAGCCTAGATGCGAATAAGAAAAATAATGATGGTCACAAATAACAGGGAGGTCGTAAATTCTTCCAGCCATTCGACTAGCGGCGATTTGCCGTTGCCCATAATGATGTCTACTCGGTTGGTTACTTGGTCACGCATGTGAATTCGTTGTTGCAACATGATATTTCTCCTAATGATTTTTAGTATAACTACGCATTTGGCCCACTAATACACCTTGGATTTCAACTTGCTCCGGAGTGTAGCGCATCGCTTCCATGGTTGAATTAGCGGGGATAAGTAATGTTTCGTGCGGGTACTGCTCAATGAATTTCAAGGTGGCTTCGGCTTTATTGACTAGGGCCACGACAATTTCGCCATTACGGGCATGGCAGCGTTGTTCGATAATCACCCAGTCGCCGTCATAGATGCCTTGCTCCAACATCGAATCACCTTTGACTTTAAGGACGTAGCAGGGTTTTTGCGTTTTCAGCTGCTCAGGGATAGCCATGTAAGTGATGTTTTCGACGGCTTCGATGGGTTTTCCGGCGGCTATAAAGCCGACAAAAGGCAGCGCGCTTTGGTCGTCGGAATGGTCGATCATTTGTTTGGCATATTCGGTCAGGCGGATGCCGCGCTGTTTACGTTCCGGGGCTTCGATCAGGTTTTCGCTAATCAGGGCCTTGATGTGATTATGCAAAGAGCCGCGGGATTTCAAGCCCATGCCCGCGCAAAGCTCTTCTAGCGTGGGTGGATGGGGAAAGTTGTCCTGATTTTGCAATAAGAAATCGAAAATTTCCTGCTGCTTTCTGGTAAGTGATTTAATCATAATCCGTTCTCTGTTTGTTTTTTAAAAATATAGCAGCAGAACAAATAAAGAACAAGAGAAAGTTAAAGTTATTTTTAGCTTAACCAATGGTGCGCCGCTTGGAGTATGATTTGCTGGAAGGGTGAGACATCGCTCACCCTAATGACTATTTGAATTGGAGGATGCCATGCAACTTGTACCTGCATTATTACCCAGCCTGATTCAGGCGATAGATAACGTAATCGAGACAAATGCCGAGGAAGTGACGGCTCTGGATCAGGCTATCGGTGACGGCGATCATGTGACCAATCTGCAACGCGGCATTAAGGCGTTGGCGGCTCAAAGCGATGAATTGGCCCGGCTTGATTGGGCGGCGGCTTGGCAGAAAATAGGCATGACCATGATGACAGCGGTGGGCGGCGCGTCGGGTTCCTTATACGGCACCTTGTTTGTGGCGATGAGCAAGGCGGCTCGCGATCGGCCTGTCGTGAGCGGAGTCGAACGGGCTTTGGATTTGCTTGCTTTTGCCGAGATATTCAGCAGCGGCGTGGAGGCGGTAAAGCAGCGAGGTAAGGCTGATGCAGGCGAGAAAACGATGCTGGATGTACTGATTCCGGTCGCGGCAAGCCTGCGGCAGGCGGCAGTGGATTCGCTTGAGTTACCTGTGGCATTGGAAAATGTCGCGCAGACAGCAATCGCGGGTATGGAATCGACCCGTGACATGCTGGCGACCAAGGGCCGTGCGTCATTTCTGGAGGAGCGCAGCCGCGGGCATATCGATGCGGGAGCAAAAACCAGTCAGTTAATGATTTGTGCGCTGGTCGATGTGTTGACGAAACATTTAACATCCCCAGCGTAAGGCTGCGGTATGGACGGGAGCATCCCACAGACGGAGAAGTTCTTCATCAAGCAGGCTCAGGGTGATCGAGCAGCCTGCCATATCGAGCGAGGTGGTGTAGTTGCCGATCAATGAACGGCAGATGTTGATGCCGCGTTTTTCCCAATATTGAGAAGCCAACTCATAGACCAGGTGCAGTTCCATTAAGGGCGTCGCGCCGAAACCGTTGATATGCAGTAGCGCCGATTGGCCTTTTTGCGGTTTCAAATCGTCATCAATGATGCCTGCCAGATAGCCGACAATTTCTGTGGCGCTGCTCATGGCTATGCGCTCGCGTCCTCGCTCGCCATGAATGCCTACGCCCATTTCGATTTCGCTATCGCCGATGTCGAACGTGGGTTTGCCTAGAGCGGGAACTGTGCAACTGCTTAAGGCCACGCCCATGGATGCTGTAACTAGGTTGATCCTATCGCCTAGTGCTTTACAGGTTGCCAAATCTGCGCCTGCCTCTGCCGCCGCGCCAATGATTTTTTCAACAATTAAGGTGCCTGCAACGCCGCGTCGCCCGGTGCTGTGGGTTTTGGGGAAGGATACATCGTCGCTGACCAGAATGGATTCATGCGGGCAATCGAGCATTTCGGCGGCGATTTCAAAATTCATTACATCGCCCGCGTAGTTCTTGACGATAAATAATACCCCGCCGCCATTTTCCACGGCTTGTGCTGCAGCCAGCATCTGGTCTGGAGTCGGGGAAGTGAATACTTGGCCCGGACAGGCGGCGTCTAACATTCCCGAACCAACAAAGCCGGTATGCAACGGTTCATGTCCTGAACCGCCGCCTGAAATTAGAGCAACTTTGCCCGGTACGGTGGGCTTTATACGCTTGACGAAGTGCGGCTGGGTGTTGAATTGAACAATATCGGAATGGGCTTTGGCAAAACCCGAAAGGCTTTCGTCAAGCAGGGTGTCAATGCTATTGATGAGTTTTTTCATTGCAGCGGCTCCGGTGGATTCAGTTTTTTTTGATGATAGCGCGAGCGGCGAGTCTCATCTATTAGCTTCAATACGTGGCGGTCAATTTTTTAACGCTTGGGTCACGGCACGAATGTCCGGCATAACCCAAGTGGGGCGATAATCGGTTGATTCAAAATCTTCTTCAGTGGATACGCCCGACAAAACCATCAGGCTGCGTATGCCTGTGCGTACGGCGCCAAGTATGTCAGTCTCGAGTCGATCGCCGATAGCTACGGTTTGGGCGGGGTCAACGCCCAGTAACGCTAGGGCTTGCTGGTAGATGATAGGCTCAGGCTTGCCGATGATGGTCGGTGTGACGCCGGTGGCAGCTGTTAATGCCGCCAGGATTGCGCCGTTACCGTGAGTAAGGCCGCGCTCTGTCGGTAGTGTGGTATCGGCATTGGTGCCGATGAATTTGGCGCCGGCGCGGATGTTCAGAGTCGCGGTTGCCAATTTGTCCCAGGACAGGTTTCTGTCCATGCCGCAGACAACAATGTCGGCTCCCATGTTGGGGTTGTCTTTGTCATCATTCAATTCATAGAGCTCGGTCAAGGTAAAGCCGCATTCGGTCAGTGGCTGTTTAGCGCCATCTTCGCCGATCACAAATACGCGGGTTTCCGAGGGATTCGTATGCTCGGTCAGGTACAGTGCGGTTGCCATACTGGATGTCAGGATTTTATCAGGGGTTATCTGTACGCCCATCTGCGCTAGTTTGATGACATATTGCTCCTGAGTTAGTCTGGCGTTATTGGTTGCCAGAATGAAGGGAATCTGTTGGTCATCTAAAGTTTGAAAAAAATCAGTCAATCCGGGCATCGGCTGATCACCGTGCCATAAAACACCATCCATATCAATAATGAGTGCACGTATATTGGTAAAAGGTTCCATCGGGTTGTTTCTCTCTTAATTTGGATTTGTTATTGTAATTTATCATTGAATGCAAGATGTGCATTTTAAAGGGATAACGTCTCAAGCTTGACATAAAAAGCTTAATTTTGTCCAGGCTAGCATCATGTGTTGGCCAGCGCTAAATCATGAAGTTGAACAAATGTGACGTTATAAAAGCTGAAAAATGAGGTGTTGCAGCGTGGGTGTTGTGCGAAAGGGCTACGGTGACTTGGTTAATGCGGCTTTGTTTTTCTCAATATAGGCGGAAATAGGTAGAATAATTAAGGTTATGCGAAAAGTTGAAAGAAGTTCGAAGGGATAAAATTAATCAACGGCATTTTGTCGGCATATTCCTTTATCCATGCGCCAACGCAGAACATTGAGCATTGGGCATTGACATATGTCCCCTTTCTACTTTAAAGTTGCATTCGCATAAACAGTAAGTAACTAAAATTATAACTATTACTCATCGGAGCACGCATCATGGCAAAACCATTAATACAAATGGCATTAGATTCATTGGATTTCGACCAAACAGTAGGCCTTGCTACCTTAGTAGCTCCT
>DATBQC010000063.1:0-7861 GCA_036561065.1 Methylobacter sp.
AACAGCACTTCATGCAGAATCTGGTTCAGGTTGACCGGAATAACGGCTGTTTGCAGAATTTCGGGAATACATTTTTGCATAGTCGCAACGGTTTCTTCCCCTGACTGCTGAATCTGCTGCAATATCTGTAACAGACCGGCATGTTGATCGTCCTGCTTATGGCGTAAAATCTGTTCGGCCGCCCTAATTTGGTTCATCGGCATCTGAATTTGGTGCATCGCGCCCAGCAATGTTTCCCTGATACCTCGTACCCGCTCATCTTCGGCCATAATGGTTTTCAGCGTCTGAATATGCAGTTCTTCCATTTGCCTGCGTTGCCTCGTAATATCGGTCAACGTCAGGATCAGGTACTGTTTGGAGGTCTGCTCAAAAAAGGCGTCGGCATTGACTTCATTTTCTATAAACCAGTTTCCGGCACAAGAAAACCAACGGGTTTTGTGGCTTCCTTTGCTTTCTATTTTGAACTCGCGGTTATTAAAGCCCTGCTCTTTGCTTTGTAGCTGAGACCATAAATCGCCCATCTCATCCCGCAGCAGTTTTAAAAAATACGTTGCAGGCTCACCCTTATCAAGATCGCTGACCAGTGCTTTGTAGTTATGATTATCCAGGATAACCCGGTCCTGATCGTCAAGCACCACCATCGCAATCGGCGATGAGTTAATGACCGATTCGATCAATAATTTCTGGTTGATGACCTTTTTTTCGGATTCGTACGACTGGGTAATGTCCCTATGCATGCCTATGTAGTGAGTAATTACCCCGGCTTCATTCAACATAGGCGCAATGGTCAAATCGGACAGATACCGTTCGCCGGATTTATGCCGGTTGCATAAGGTGCCTCTCCATATTTTCTTAGTGCTGATGGTGCGCCATAAATCACGGTAGACCTCTCTGGGCGTGCTTTTATCCGATAATAACGATTCGTTTTCACCCAGAATATCTTCAGGCCGGTAACCGGTGACCCGGCAAAACTCTTCGTTCACATAAAGAATTTTGGCTTTTTTATCGGTAATGGAAATGGCTATCGGCACCTGCTCAACCGCTTCAACAAACAGGCGATAAAGCATCTCGTCACCTTTGTTTACGTATCTTTCGTCAAATAAATCAGGTGCAAGTTCGCCGATGACGCTCGCCAAGTTGGTATGCGTCTGTAAAAATCGCAATGCAGTTTTTTTCATAAGTGTTAGCCGGGTCTGAAGGGACTTTAAAATTACTTAAGCAAATATAGAGCCAACATTAATACCCCCGTTTTTCCGCTCCCGCGCACAGCCGCCCAAATGGAGTACAAGGCTGGCCTTGTACTAACCGCTCCATACTGCAAGGCCAGCCTTGCACTCTAGTTGCTGGAAATGCGCAACCATTAACTTAATGGCAGTGACGCAGCGCATGGGAACGAGGTAAAAAGGTGCGCACGGCGCCGCCCTACTGCTGAGTCTTGCTGTGCAGATCAATAGCCTGAATTGTTACCGGGATAAAACACAAGCCATTGTAGGCTTTGCGACACAGATATTTTTATCCATGTCGGTATGTATTACTTCCAACAGACTTTGCGCACCGTTTTGGGATGTTTTCCAGGGCATTTGACCAAAAAATGCACGATGCCTGCAATTGGCATAATTGATGCTTTGATCTAGCTAACAATCTTAAAAGCAGCCTGGAAAAACAGTGAGTGAATATCTTCTACTTTTATTAGGCACGGCTCTGGTCAACAACGTGGTTCTGGTTAAATTTCTCGGGCTGTGTCCCTTTATGGGCGTCTCGAAAAAACTGGATTCGGCATTGAGCATGGGCTTGGCGACAACCTTTGTACTGACCTTGGCCGCGATGACCAGTTGGATGCTGGAACACTTTATTCTGGCGCCTTTCAATATCCAGTTTTTGCGGATACTCGCCTTTATCCTGGTCATTGCCGCCGTGGTGCAATTCACCGAAATGGTCGTGCATAAAACCAGTCCAGTGCTGTATCAGATTTTGGGTATTTTCCTGCCGCTGATCACCACCAATTGCGCGGTACTGGGCGTAGCGTTACTCAATGTGCAGGAGCAATACGGCTTTATGCAAAGTATGATTTTCGGTTTTGGTTCAGCGCTAGGTTTTACCTTGGTGATGGTGCTTTTTGCGGGCTTGCGGGAGCGTCTGGCGTTAATGACAGTCCCGACATTATTTGCAGGCACGCCGATTGCGTTTATTACCGCCGGTATTTTATCGCTGGCGTTTATGGGTTTTGCAGGGCTTTACAGCAAATAGTTACAGGAAAGAAACTATGTATGTTTTATCCGCCATTGTCAGTTTAACCTTGTTAGGGCTGTTTCTAGGCTTGCTGCTGGGTATTGCCGGTAAGTATTTGAAAGTTGAAAGCAGCCCGATTGTCGATGAACTGGAATCCTTGTTGCCCGGTTCGCAATGCGGCCAATGCGGATTCCCCGGTTGCAGACCGGCTGCCGAAGCACTTGTCGAAGGTAATGCACCCGCTACGATGTGCCCCCCCGGTGGTAGTGCTTTGGCTGAACAAATCGCCGCGTTATTGGGCTTGGACCTGGATTTAAGTGACGTACAAGAACCCGAATTACTGGTTGCCAGAGTTAGCGAAGACACCTGCACCGGTTGCACCCGCTGTTTTAAAGTCTGCCCTACCGACGCCATTGTCGGAGCGCCCAAGCAAATTCACGCCGTCGTCGCCGATGCCTGCATAGCCTGCAAGAAATGCGTCGACGTCTGTCCGACCGAATGTCTGCAAATGCACCCGGTTGAAATTACCTTGCGTAACTGGCGCTGGGCCAAGCCTTTGAATGTTCCTGCGCAGCCTATAGGAACAGGGAGTAATGCCTTATGTTAAGTTTTTTTAAAACACCGCGTATTCGGGGCGGCGTCCATGCCGAGGAACATAAAACCGTAACTGCTGCATTGCCCATCGCAAGCGACTTTCCGCTGCCGAAAAAACTGTATATCCCGCTGCAGCAACACGTCGGCAAACCCGCAGAACCACTGATTATGGTCGGCGAGAAAGTGCTGAAAGGACAGTTGTTAGCCTACAGCCAGGGCCTGATTTCCGCGCCTGTTCACGCACCAAGTTCGGGCGTTATCGTTGATGTTAACGATTATCCTGCACCACATCCGTCCGCGTTGCCTATCCGCATGATCGTGCTGGAAACCGACGGCAAGGACGAATGGGTGAAAACACAGATTATTGACGACCCGTTCCAGCTAAATCCTGAAGAAATCAGCTTGCGCGTCGGCGCTGCGGGTATTGTCGGCTTGGGCGGTGCAACCTTCCCGACTGCGGTCAAACTGAATATGGGCCGCGAAAACCATGTCGATACGCTGATTATTAACGGCTCGGAATGCGAGCCTTATTTATGCTGCGATGACAGATTGATGCAGGAACGCGCCAAACAGATTATCGACGGTGTGCGTCTGATGCTGCACGGAATGGAAACTGAAAAGGCGGTGGTGGCAATCGAAGACAACAAACCGCTTGCCTTTCTTGCGATGCAAGCCGCAGCAGAAGCTTATGCACAGATTGAAGTCATACAAATCCCGACCCGCTACCCGATGGGTTGGGATCGGCAATTGATCCGTTATGTGACGGGCAAGGAAGTTCCTGTCGGCTGCCGTTCATCGGAAATCGGCGTGACCATCCACAATGTCGGCACCGCTCATGCAGTCCATAAAGCCATTCGTTATGGGCAGCCTTTGCTCAGCCGTGTGGTCACCGTAGCGGGCGGCGCGGTGAAACGCCCGATGAATGTGGAAGTGCCTTTCGGCACGTTAATCTCCGAGCTGTTTGACTTTTGCGATGTGAATAAGGATGAAACCGCGCGCATCATTATGGGCGGCCCGATGATGGGCGATTCCTTACCGCATACCGCTTTACCTACGGTCAAAGCCACCAGCGGCATTCTGGCCTTAACCCAAAACGAACTCAAAAACACCGACGAACAACCCTGTATCCGTTGCGCCGGTTGCGTCAGCGTTTGCCCGGCGGGACTCCGACCGTTGGATATGGCGAACAACATCCGCATTAATCAACTGGATGCGGCGGTGGATTTAGGCCTGAAAGATTGCATCAGTTGCGGCTGCTGCTCTTATATCTGCCCGTCCAATATTCCGCTGGTGCAGTATTTTAAATATGCCTCGGGCGAAGTCATCGCCAGACAGCAGGCGCAGCATAAATCCGAGCAAACCAAACGTTTGATCGATGCGCGTAATGCCCGTATGGAACGCATCGCCCAGCAACAACGCGAAGACGAGCTGGCCTGGAAAGCGGCTAAGGCTGAGCGCGAACGGCTGAAAGCCGAGCAGGAGGCATTGGTATGATTCCGTATATGAAACCGAGCAGCGGCGCACATGTAGGGGCCAACAACAGCGTCAGCCATATCATGGGCCAAGTCATGCTGGCGCTATCGCCTGCGACGGCATTCGGGCTGTTGTATTTCGGTTGGCCCGCACTAAACCTATTTGTTGTCACCGTGCTGTCTGCGGTTGTTTTTGAAGCCTTATGCCTGCGCCTCAAAGGCAGGATCGCCAAACCTGTGATTATGGACGGTTCCGCCGTTCTGACCGGCTGGCTGCTGGCGATGACGCTGCCGCCTTGGGCTCCATGGTGGATAGGCGTGGTCGGTTCCGGGCTGGCGATTATTTTAGGCAAACAGGTTTACGGCGGCTTGGGACAAAACCTGTTCAATCCTGCCATGTTGGCCCGGGTTGCGCTGTTGATTTCCTTTCCTATCGAAATGACTACTTGGGCGAATGTGTCTCCGCTGTTTTTTTCGCATTCGCCGGGTCTGGCCGAAAGTTGGCACATCACTTTTTCAGGTTTGGACAATATCGACGCCAGCACCGGCGCGACCACGCTGGGCTTTATCAAAACCGAGTTTTCCCAGAACCGTTTGTTGACCGACATCCTGAAAGATTACTCCGGTTTTCTTAGCTTTATCGGAGGGACGCGCGGCAGTTTGGGCGAAACCTCGACGCTGCTGCTGGGCTTGGGCGGCGTGTGGTTAATCCGCCAAAATGTCATTCAATGGCATATTCCGGTGTCTTTGTTGCTGACAGTTGTGCTGCTGGCCGGATTCTTTCATACCGTGGATAGCGAGCATTACATCAGTCCGTTGCTGCATTTGAACTCAGGCGCGTTGATGTGCGTGGCCTTTTTTATCGCTACCGATTATGTCACCTCGCCGAATACGCCGACTGGACAGCTGGTGTTCGGCGCGGGTTGCGGGCTACTGATTTTCGTTATCCGCACTTGGGGCGCGTATCCCGAGGGCGCTGGCTTTGCGGTGCTGCTGATGAATTCGGCGACGCCGTTGATCGATCATTATATTAAACCCCGGATCTACGGACGCGACCGCAAAGGCAAGCCACTTGAGATACCGAAATCGTAAACATTGTAGGCCGGAATAAGCCGGTTGCAGCGTTAGCGAAAACCGGTGTTTCCGGCATAGCAGTGAGCATGTCTGCCGGAAACGCTTATTCTCGCTAACGCTCGAAAAGCCTTATTCCGGCCTACGTAAGATACGTTTGATGAGCTCGTTCCCACGCGCTGCGTGGGAATGCATTACAGGGCGCGCTGCGTCCTGTAATTGGAAAGTTTATGTTTGACGCATTGTCGGCACTCACCATTCGCGGCGCAGCGCGCCTTTGACTGCATTCCCACGCAGCGCGTGGGAACGAGACAAAATATAGGAATACACCATGAGACTTGACCCAGCCACCATCGAACGCCTGAAAGAAAAAATCGCCGTTTACCGGGAATTCCTGAAAAACTGGCTGGAACCGTCGAACTTGGCGCAGCTCAGACCCAAACTGGAATTTCAAACCGGCGTCTTAGCGGGATTCGCTTTGATTGCCAGCGTGTTGCTGGGCGTGACTAATTGCAGCACCGAAGGCACTATTCAACGCCGACTCGATGAAGACTTAAAAAAGTCCCTTGAAGAAGTCGTGCCTTCCGCTCTTTACGATAACGACATGCTGCAAGACATGCTGACCATCCCGTCCGGCGAATACAACCTCGGCGCAAACGAAACCACGGTTTATATAGCTAAAAAATCCGGCAACGTAAGTGCCGTGTGCTTTAAGTTTACCGCGCCCGACGGCTATTCCGGCGCGATCAATATGATCATGGGCATAGACCGCGACGGCAATATTCTGGGCGTGCGCATACTCAGCCACAAAGAAACTCCGGGCCTGGGCGACAAAATCGAAGTCGCAAAGTCGGATTGGATACTGAACTTTGTCGGCCGTTCCCTGGACAACTTAGCGCCTGCAAAATGGGCGGTTAAAAAAGACGGCGGCGAATTCGACCAATTCGCCGGTGCGACCATTACCCCGCGCAAGTCGGTACAAGCCATTTATCGCGGCTTGCAGTTATTCAAAGCGCATCAAGAACAACTGATCAATCCTTGAGGATATTGCCATGTTTTTATCGGAAACCTATCGCAAAATCGCCGCCGACGGCATTTGGAACAACAACATCGTGTTCGGGCAAAATCTGGCGCTTTGTCCGCTATTGGCCGTGACCGGAACGGCAACCAACGGCTTAGGCATGGGCCTCGCCACGCTGGTGGTTATCATCGCATCCAACGGCCTTATTTCAGTGACGCGGCATTTAATCCCCAGCGAAATCCGTATCCCGATTTTCGTGCTGCTGATCGCCGCACTGGTGACCTTGGTCGATATTTTAATGAATGCCTGGGCGCACGAACTCTATAAAGTGCTGGGCTTGTTCATTGCGTTGATCGTCACTAACTGCGCATTACTAGGTCGCGCCGAAGCCTTTGCCTCCAAGCAGCCGGTAAGGCATGCGTTGTGGGACGGCTTGATGATGGGCTTAGGATTTACCCTCGTCCTGGTCGCGCTCGGTGCGGTACGAGAAATCAGCGCGTCGGGCACGCTGTTCGCCAATGCATCAGTGTTGCTGGGCGAGTCGTTCAGGTTTCTGGAAGTCACCGTTATTCCGAACTACAAAGGCTTTTTATTGATGGCGCTGCCGCCCGGCGGATTCATCATGCTGGCTTTTTTGATCGTCGGAAAACGCCTGATAGACCAAAAACTCGCACAAAGAAAAGTATCGGTAACCGTATTAACCCCAGTTATTGCTGAGGAGGAATCATGAACGTCGGAGTTTGTTACGCACAAGTCGATAGACAATTATGGATGCGCCTGGAAGTGCCGGACAGCAGCACCATAGAAGAAACCATCAACCTGTCCGGTGTATTAAAACTTTATCCCGAGATAAACCTGTCCAGCCAGAAAGTGGGCATATTCGGCAAAATTGCCCCTCTGGACACCGCGGTAAAGGATGGCGACAGGGTGGAAATTTATCGTCAGATCACTGCCGATCCGCAGATGGTGCAAAGGCGAAGACGTTAAATTACATCTTTTATTTGTAAATTTCTTTACGATGACCAATCTCGACAACCAGGATAATCAGCTCGTTGTCTTCAATGCGACATAGCAAGCGAAAGTCCCCTACCCGATAGCGCCACAAGCCGGAAAGCTTGCCTTGCAAGGCTTTACCGGTTGAGCGGGGATTGTCGGTCGTTTGTAGCCGATCAAGCAGAAACGACGCAATTCTTTTTTGTAGCGGCTTGTCGAGTTTTTGCAAATCCCGTTTGGCATCATCAGACAGCTTAACTGTCCAAGCCAAGCTCTTTTACCACGTCGTTTAAGTTGTGAGATATTTTGCCGCCTTCAAGATAACGCTGATAAGCGTCGTCGGCTTTTTTAGCGTCTTGGCAATCTTCCAGATGCTCAAGCAGCACATTCTTAACCAGTTGCTCGGGACTGATATGTTCCTGCTCTACTAACTGATTTAATAAGGTAGCTGTTTCATCATCCAATTCTAATGTCATCATCT
>DATBQC010000064.1:0-2230 GCA_036561065.1 Methylobacter sp.
ATCGCATGGAAGCCTGCAAGCATAGCCCGAAAATTGTCCGATCCGATAGCGATCATGGTCGATAGACCAATCGCCGAATCCATCGAATAGCGTCCACCGTCCCAATCCCAGAAACCAAACATATTGTCGGTGTTAATGCCGAACTTTGTCACTTCTTCGGCATTAGTCGATACAGCAACAAAGTGCTGACGCACGGCATGCTCGTCACCGATCTTATCCAAACACCAATTACGCGCTACGCGGGCATTGGTCAGGGTTTCGAGGGTAGTAAAGGTCTTCGAACAGATAATAAATAACGTTTCTTCGGGATCAAGGTCGTGCGTAGCTTCCACGAAATCAGTACCATCCACATTCGAGACAAAACGAAAAGTCAGGTCGCGCTGACTGTAATGCCGTAGCGCTTCGTACGCCATCACCGGCCCAAGATCGGAACCGCCAATGCCAATATTCACAATGTTACGGATACGTTTTCCAGTGTATCCCAGCCATTGACTACAGCGAATCTGCTCAGAAAAGACGGCCATCCTGTCGAGAACTTCATGTACTTCAGCCACCACGTCAACGCCGTCAAGCATGATCCGTTCACCTTCAGGCACACGCAAGGCCGTGTGCAGAGCGGCTCTCTGTTCGGTTACGTTGATGATTTCGCCATTGAACATTGCCTTAATTCGCTTGTGCAACCCACAATCATCGGCAAGCTTTAGGAGCAAACGCATAGTCTCATCAGTAATACGGTTCTTCGAATAATCCAGGTAAATGCCCGAGGCATCAACCACGAATCGTTCACCGCGCAAAGGATCATCCGCGAATAGTTGGCGCAGGTGTAAAGATTGTATCTGTTGATAATGCGCCTGCAATGCTTTCCATGCAGGACGCTTCGTTAACAGCTGTGTTGTAGAATGAATTGTTATAGCCATTTTATTGCTTCTGTTTGCTGAGTGACTTGAACATATGTATCCAGACTCGCCATAGAGGACCGTTACGCCCAACATATCATCGGCGGCCCTGGGTATAATCCATTGGCTTCAGCGAACCAGACACAAGTTGCCGTTTTCGGCATCGTCGAGCAAACACCCATAGTCAGTCAGCATTAAGGTCTTTCTCGACGAAGCTCAATGTTAGTTATTGGTGCACGTTTGCCTCTTCGGCTTTATTTTGCATCAGTATGTCCTTTGCCTTTTCGACTTCCTGCAGAGTTCCGTGGACGATGAGAATAAACTTGTCGGCCTTCAGCGCGGTTTCATATTTAATGACGCTGTCGTTGGGAATCCCAATGCTCGCAAGTGCACCACCGATGGCGGTTAGACCTCCGGTAACGACTGCGGTTTCAAGCGCGCCAATTATCCAGCTCACCAACGGGCCGCCGACCATGATCGGCCCAATTCCAGGAATGAATAAGAATGCGGAGCCGAACAGGAGTCCCCATATCCAACCCCAAAACAGACCGAATTTTCCCCACGTCGCCATGCGGTCACCGGTGTTATAGTAACCGATGACATTTTCTTCGCTGTGATAGTCCTTCCCAACGACGGAAAGTTTTTTCATATCGTAGCCGGACTTTTGCAGTTCCTTGACTGCACTTTCGGCATCTTGGTGGTTACTAAAGAGTCCAACGGCTGAATTTTGTTTTTCGGACATAATGTTTTCCCATGGTTTGGGGTAAAAAAGAGCGTCGTTGTCTGTTCAACTACTCACTTATCCTACAAATATTAAACAAAACATCTCTTATGGGCGTCTTAGTATCCCTTGGACGTCCATTACTGTTTCACAGACTTCAAAGGTGTTTTTTGTAGATTCAACAACAGCACTTAAAGCAACAATCAGGTTACTTCACCTGTGATTCTATTATTTCCATTCTTGGTAAGCTTATCTGTTCGCCACCGCACATATAGACTTTTACGCTCAGGTATTTGATTATTAGCGCCTGTAGCTCTAAGGTGCATTTATAGACTTGGCGTGCATCAAATTGGTTCCGTGTGTTTTGTAACCATAAAAGATGTTTTAGTAATTTATGTTTTCCATAAGCTATGTACGTTAGCAGACAGATCACGTTCAGTTTCGTAGGTAATATAGATAGGCAGAAAGCCGCATCGACCGGGCCCCTATGTGGAAGTGCTGGTATGGTAAAACCCGTATGGGCAAGTCCGCTTGGATTAAATTTAAAACAAGAGAGGAGCATAATGAAAACATCACATTTCGGATTCATCCTTAAGTCGTCCAAGCACCTGAT
>DATBQC010000065.1:0-3415 GCA_036561065.1 Methylobacter sp.
GTTCCCACGCGCTGCGCTCATCTTTATACACATCTCGAAGTAGGCCGGAATAAGCTGGTTCGAGCGACAGCGAGAACGGGCGTTTCCGGCAAACACCTCCCAAACTCGCCGGAAACGCCACCTCGCGCTACGCGCTTGGATGGCCTTATTCCGGCCTACATTTCGAGCCCTTCATTCCAGCGTCCATGCCGAAATGACACTCTTGGACAGACTTGTGTATAACGATGAGCGCAGCGCGTGGGAACGAGAAAAACCTTCGTGTTCTTCGTGTTCTTCGTGTCTTCGTGGTGAATTTTTTCAGTTTGCATTAACTCGATTCGGGGAGCGCGCTGCTATGCACATCCCACAGCCGCTTGTAACTGCTGTCCATACGCGAAAGTTTTGTCGTTACCTGATTGAGCAGGTTAAAGCCAGGAAACCGGCCTTTTTCGCCGGTGCCGTACCATTGCTCCATCGCCAGATTGAGTCGTTGCCTGTCCTCATAGTCGTGGGCTATCTGGTTCTTCAACCACGCCATGCTGTTAGCTGGCGTTAAATCAACAATCCGGTAACGCACCGTATCGTCAAAAATGCGCACACCACCGCCTTCCGCCGCAGTTTGGAGCAGTTTTGCCGGATCGATAACTTCAACGCCTGCCAGGTAATCAATGGCGAATTCGTGCAGTTCCGGCAACCACGGCACGGTCGGCCCCATCAACACGGTGGTTGCATGCTGGGCAAGCTCGGCCAGGCGCGGGAAGGTTTTATTGGTAATGGAACTGGCTGTTAAAAATACCCAATCGGCGTTGGGCAATAAGAATTCGCAGGCGGGATCGGGATAATCGCCCGGCATGGGCTGACGTTCAATGATGCTGAAATTAACTTGGTCGGCATAGCGCTCGATGCCTGGATAACGCCCGACTACAACGACTTTTTTGCCTTGGAGCTGGGGCAGGAAATGATCGAAAACAGCCAGATTGGCACTATCGGGAGCAGGCAACAGCGTAATTCCTGACGGCAGTTCATAGCGGTTCAAGCTGCAATTGATAGCGGCCATCGCAACCGTCGCCTTGTACGGTTCCCAGTCGGTAATCCATCCGGCCAATTCAGCCAATGTCTTACCGGCTAAGGTGCCCGGCCACGACAAGGTGCGGGTGGGAATGCCGGGGCTCATCGCCAAGCCTATGTGCTGTGCTTTGCAAACCGTCCAAACCAGGCCGATGTTTAACTCGGTGACTTGCGTATTGCTGCCGGCATAATCCAACAACAGTTCGTAAATTCGCGCCGGATTTTCCATATCGGCTATTCGGGCATTTCCAGCAACTTGGCTTCAGATTTAATCTGTTCGGCCTTACCCCAGGCGGTAACGCCTTCAACAAAGCGGTTGGGCTTGTTCGGATGCGGTTTAACGACATCGTATTCTGCGTAAAATGTGCCGTCGCTATTGAACTGAAGCCTGCCGATACGCTGTCTTTTAGTCTCATCGTACCAAAAGCAGGTTAAGTTATGTCCACCGGTATAGGGATCTTTGATCAGTATGAAAGTGGCGTCATCGTAATTGGGGTAATGTTGAATGTCTTCCGCAGCAAAACCCAGATCGTTGATTTCTTCGCGTAGTCGCCGGCATACACATTCAGCCAACTGACGGTTTACAGCGATATGCTCGGATAAATCCATTACTCGGCAATCCCCGTAGCTAAGTCCATAATCACCGACGCGCCGGAAAGGTCTTCTGGATCGAGCTGTTGCAAATGCGACAAAACCAGCTGTGCGTCAATGGTAAATCCAAGCCTTAGCTTGATAAACGCCAATGCTTTCAGGGTATATAAATAAAATAGAGTGATCTCATTGGCATACAAGTCCCATTTTTGCCGGTTTTGAGCCAATCGGCGATAATCGCTGGGAAAGCCGCCTTGTCTTGCCGATTCTTCCAAGCCGGCTATCACAATCCGTTCTGCGTCAGCGAGACGTCTTTGAAAGAAATAAAACTTATACAACGCAAAATAGGTCTGCAAACAATGGCTATCCAGTTTTTGCGCTTGTAAAAACAGTGCTTCCGCCCGGCTTTGGTCAACCGAGCTTGCGGCCACAGCCGCTTGCAGAAGATTGTTAACTTCAGCGGGCATATTCGGGCTGAACATCACCCTCTCTTCTACAAACGCAACTGAAGCCATTACCAGATCTCGGCAGGAACCATCAGCTCAACCACCGGCTCGCCGCCGAGCAGATGCTGCTCAATGATGGTAAGGACATCGTCCTTTTTCAACTTGCCGTACATCACCCCTTCAGGGTAAACCAGGACACTGGGGCCCATCATGCAAGGACCCATGCAGCCGGTATTGGTCAGGGCGATTTTTTCAAACAGGTTGCGTGCTTGAATTTCATTCATGAATTCATTCATGATTTCGGCGCAACCGCTGCTGGCGCAGGAACCTCGGGGATGACCCTGCGGACGGTTTTGGGTACAGACGAATACGTGTTTTTCAGGTCTTGGCATGGTTTTGTTCCTTAATCGTATGTTGTAGAAAAATTCACCACGAACGACTACATGGACGTAGGAGGTAGAGCAATGCAGGAGCAATTGCCGAGACACGAAGAAAATTAAGTTTCGTATCTACTGTCGTTTTATCGTTCCCACGCTCCGGCGTGGGAATGCCGTGGCGGACGCTCCTGCGTCCCGCAACGCTGGAGCGTTGCAGACTGAATTCCCACGCCGGAGCGTGGGAACTATTAACTCTCGTGCTTTTCGTGGACAAATAGCCTGTTACGCAGCTTGTTTATGTTCATGGGTAAAACAGCTTTTCGGACATACTTTGGAACAAGCCTCGCAGCCGATACAATCGAGCTTATTTTTTAAACTCATGACCATGCTGTTGTCATCGTCGTCTTCAAAGTCGCCGTAATCGTCATCAAAGTCATCCGGGTCGAGAGCTTCGGCTTTTTCAACCAAATCGAAAACATCGCGCGGGCAGACTTTAAAGCAACGGCCGCAACCGATGCAGGTCTTTTGATTAATGTCGGTGACATAAGCAGGCGTCCATTCCGTGCCGCCAAAGGTAACGCCGGTTATAAATTCAGACATGAATATTCTCCTGCTCAGGCCGTTTCAGCTTGAGCGGCAATTAGTTTTTGGTTAGCTTCATCCCAGGCTTTGCAGGCAACATAAGTCGCTTGAGCGATACCTAACAGTTCGCCGTATCCTTCAGGTAAGCTGTCTTCAATGAGGTCGTGCAATACCATCGCTTGCTCATTAGCCAAACGTTTGTTTTTTTTGACTTCTTTTTCAAGTTTTTTTAATTCTTCAGACATATTTTTACTACCTCAGTCGGTTGCTGCTGCGTTGTACTTTTCGATAAGTCCCAGCGCTTTCTCGATGGTTTGATCGCTTTTTTCGCGCAGCTCTTCCAGGCTTGAGAAGCCGAAACGATGGGTGTCG
>DATBQC010000066.1:0-2786 GCA_036561065.1 Methylobacter sp.
TCATTACCGCCAACAAATCTAGTCCACTCATTCCCGGCATCCGTACGTCCGTTATCACGCAACCGCGCTCGTTTTGTTTAATGGCGTCGAGAAACGTTCCAGCGGATTCGTGAGAGCGAACCGCGTAACCCTCTGCGGTCAACAACAGGCTCAAGGAATCGAGAGCCGGTTTATCGTCGTCAACAACATAAATTGTTTGGCCACAAAACATAGTTAATCATTCTCCCTTCCGGCCTAAACAAGGTCGAAGATGTGCACAGCCTAAAGGCTTGTCGCTCACGTAACGTCTCCTACGGTGTCGGACTTCCGGCGACCACTTCCTTTTACACGGAATTTTTTCGGACTGTGTGAAATCCTAATTGTTGCTTAAAATTCGGCGGTTTTACGTATACTATAAAAAAAGCGTACGTATTTGCAATATTATATTGGTAAATATAACCAAACGCCTATCGCCTTCTAAAGTTGTAGGCAATTCATAAAACGCTTAGGCGATCGCTTACCTCACTCAACCGTTATAAAAGCGGGGTGGTGTATTATATATAGGCTACATAAAATAATAAAATAGTTTCGAAAATGTAATAATTATTGAAATAGATAAACCATCTCCGCTGGCGGTGACTCTTAAGGCTGTTTATTTTCTACCTTGAAGGTTATCCATCACATCTGCAATTGTCCCTTCAACAACGATTTCGTGATTATCCGCAAACACGATAGTCACGCTACCAGTGCCAGCATCCCGCAAAAAATGGACGAACGCTGGGTTTACCGCGACCGTTTCTCCGGACTTCGATTTGAAGAGACACAATTCTAATGGCACGCCGCTGTCTCCTGATTGGTTTGCGCGTAGCAAAACATAGGACGATGGGAAGGAGCGACAACCCGTTTCAAATTCCAAACAGTCCTCTCGCCGGAAGCTTTTGCTTGCCGATGAACACCTCCACCTGTCCCGGTATATACGCCCTATCAAAATGTTCGACGGGATTGCCGTCTAAGTCGAAACGCACCGCGCTATCCGGCGTGTAATTGACGATGAAACCCGTCGTCTTGCCGAAGAACGGAACCATCGCCCACATCCACGCCGAAGGCCGTGGAAGGGGGAAACGCTGATCTGGGCGACCGAACCACCTCGATCATTACCGCGACCTACGAGCCCCGCCGCCTCGCCCTTGGCGGTGGAAGGGGCCGGATCATTTTCCGAGTTAATTAAGTCTCCGTCAGCGATTGAGATGATGTAGGCCCATTGGGCCCGCAGAATTCTGACGTTCTCGCCGACGGATTAGGGTTTGCCCTAATTTGCCGCGCCGGCTTTTGACCATAAGCTTGAGTTTTGACTTTCGCCGCGACGGGGGAGCTTCATTCTCTAACTTCAGGCTCGCCCCCAAAGGGGTTCGAGCCTTTTTTCGTCGTGGCTTAGGGCCGACAGTCTGCCCTATCGATAAGCTCGCCGTTGAAAGTTAAAATAGAAAATAGAAAATAAAATAGATATGAAAATAGAAATTAGAATAAAAATGAAAAATAGAAAGTAAAATAGGAAAGAAGTTTAGGTTTAACATCGGATATGAGTTTGGACAAAAATTTGTATACGACTCAATATGGAATTTGTGATGTGCTTTTAGATCATAAGTTATGGATAATTGAATATACAATTCGATAAGTTGTCTTTCGATACCATTCTATAAACCATCGTCAATGCTAATATAGGACAACGTTAGAATAAATACCCAGTCAATTTCGAAAAAAGACGCAACAGCGTCCTTTTTTTGGAGCTTAGCACTTGCCGCGGCGGCTTCGGCGCTCAATATATCCCATTAGGAACGGTGGCTAGAATGGGTAGCTTGCCGAATAGGCGGACATTTTGGCTCCTATACATGGACTTACTTATGGAAAACAAATCAAACAACGAGGCGTTTACCCCCGAAACGCTCTATGATCAGCCGGCGGTATCGCCCCAAGAAGCCGGGAACGCAAAGTGTCCGGCCCCTCCGCCGTCGCGTCAGCAAGCAAACTTCACAGCGGCGCTCCGTCTCGCGGAGGCAGGTATCCCGGTCTTTCCGGCGACCATTACCTATGATGAGAAATCCGCGTCATGGCGGAAAAAGCCATGCTTCTCCGAGTGGCAAAAGTGGGCGACCACTGATTCGGCCATGATCAAAAATTGGTGGTCGCTATTCCCCAACGCAGCGCCGGCCATCGCCTTGGGCAAGGCGAATCTCGTCGTCATCGATACCGATCGTCATGGCGGTACCGATGGCGTCGCCAATTTCGCCAAGCTCATCGAGGGTCATGATTTGCCTGTCGGACCCATCATCAACACGGCGGGCGGCGGAAAGCACTATATCTTCCGCCAACCCGGGAACGGCGAGCCGTTGGGTAATAGTAGAGGTGATCTTCCAGACGGGATCGACGTTCGTGGAAATGGCGGATTCGTCATTGCCGTGGGCGCGGTCAGGCCCGATGGCGTCGCTTATGAATCCGAACAAGGTAGCCCCGATCTCGCCGAGGCGTTCAAGAAGGGGGCAATCCCTGTTTTGCCGGAGTTTTTGGAGCGCGTCATTCGAACGAAGCGGCCAGCGGAATCCGCGACGAAAACACAGGATGCTGGACCGCGGCTTGCTCCAACGGTGCGGGAAAAGACATACGCAACGGCGACCTTGGATGGATGTGCGCAGGAAGTTGAAGGCTCCGTCAGGGGAAAACGCAATCAAACTCTGAATGCGGTCGCCTTTCGTTTAGGACGCCTGATCGCCGCTGGTTGGATCGACAAAACCACGGTGATTGAACGTCTC
>DATBQC010000067.1:0-2587 GCA_036561065.1 Methylobacter sp.
GCTTCTGTAGCGCCTCTGACAAAAATAATCTCTTTTTCGCTGGCAGCATTGATGAAGTCTTTAACCTTGGTGCGGGCGCCTTCAAACTTATCGGTAGAACGCACGCTCAAGGTATGTACGCCGCGATGCACATTGGCATAATCATGGCTATACAAATGCACAATGCTGTCGATAACCGCCTGCGGCTTTTGGCAAGAGGCCGCGTTATCCAGATAAACCAGCGGCTTGTTGCGTATTTTTTCTGCCAATATGGGGAAATCGGCGCGGATTTTATTGATATCCAAACCTGCCGTCATAGCCATTCCTTGTTCACGCCTTGCTGCGGGAAGCGCGCCAGTACTTGTTCTAAAATCATATCGTGCAAACCTTTAATTTTGACCTTATCGACCATTTCATTGGCAAAAGCAAAGGTTAACATGTTACGCGCGGTTTCTTCATCAACGCAGCGCGATTGCAGGTAGAAAATGGATTTTTCATCCAACTGCCCGACAGTCACACCATGCCCACATTTTACGTCATCGGCATAAATCTCCAGCTGCGGCTTGGTATCCGCTTCGGCATCGTCCGATAACAGCAGGTTGCGGTTATTCATTTGTGAATCGGTTTTCTGCGCATCGATAGCCACAATCACGCGACCCTGAAAAACGCCTCTGGCCCTGTCGTCCAGCACGCCTTTGTATAACTCGCGACTGATCGCATAAGGTTTCAAGTGATTGATGCGGGTATGGTTGTCGATATGCTGACGCTTGACACCTAAGTATAAACCGTTTAGTTCGCACTCCGAAGCATGATCAAGATCAGCATGAATATCGCTACGCGCCAGCAAGCCGCCAAAGGCGAAATTGTGATGGGCAAACCGCGCATCTCTCGCTTGTTTAATGTAGCTGCCGCCAAAATGATAAGCTTTGTCAGACTCGCTTTGCATTTTATACAACGTCAGATCGGCGTTTTGTTCGACAAAAACTTCGGTGACTGCGGCTGTCAAATAGGCACTATCTGAACCAATAAACGTCTCTATGACTTTAGCTTCAGCCATTTCGTCGGCAATAATGATATTGCGGGTCGTCGCCATTGCATCAGTGCCTGTCACAATATGCAGCAACTGTATTGGTTTGTCTAAAACCAGCTTGGCCGGTACATGCACAAACAAGCCGTCGCTAAACCATGCGGTATTGAAAGCAATAAAGCTGTGCTCTGCTTGATCGGCAGCTGCACCTAAATATTTTTCCACTTTGCCCGGCTGTTTTGCCAATGCATCAGCCATGCCCATCACAGTAACGGCTTCGGGCAGACCGTCTAAGACAGAAAGCTCCGCTGAAAAATGGCCGTTCACTAAAACAAAGACCCAAGCATCTTGCATTTGGTACGATTGTAGGTGTGTGTGGCACACTCCCATGTTGTCGCCCTTCCCCATGACAGGAGCAAACAGTTTCTTTTCAATGCCGGACACATTGGTATAACGCCATTCTTCCTCGCGCGGCGATGGAAAGCCCTGCGCTGAAAACTGTTCCAGTGCCTTTGCTCTTAATGCCTGCAACCACGGCAAATTTTGCCCTGGCAATGCCGATGCTATCGTTTGATATTCAGCCGCATATCGGCTTGCTGTTGCCGTATTCATTACGCCGCAGCCTCTTCAACCCAGCTGTAGCCTTTTTCTTCCAGTTCTAAGGCCAAATCGGCGCCGCCGGATTTGACGATCTGGCCGTGCGCCAAAACGTGGACAAAATCCGGTTTGATGTAGTCCAACAAACGCTGGTAATGCGTGACCATCACAAACGCGCGCTCCGGTGAACGTAAGGAATTAACGCCTTCCGAGACGATTTTTAACGCGTCGATGTCCAGACCCGAATCGGTTTCATCCATGATGCACAGCTTGGGCTCCAAAATAGCCATTTGCAGGATTTCATTACGTTTCTTTTCGCCGCCGGAGAAACCTTCGTTAACCGCACGGTAAAGAAACTTCTCGTCCATTTCCAGCAAGCGCACTTTTTCTTTAACCAGCATTAAAAAATCCATTGCATCGACTTCAGGCTGCCCGTGGTGTTTGCGTATGGAGTTCAACGCAGCCTTCAACAAATAGATATTGCTGACGCCGGGAATTTCCACCGGATATTGGAACGCCAAAAACACGCCTTCACGCGCCCTGATTTCAGGCGCCATCTCCAGCAAGTCTTTACCCTGATAAGTCGCCGAGCCTTCGGTCACGGTATAACCGCCCTTACCTGACAGCACATGCGACAAGGTGCTTTTACCAGAACCGTTCGGCCCCATAATCGCGTGGATTTCACCGGCCTTAATCTCAAGGTTAATGCCTTTAAGAATGGGCTTGTCGCCAACGCTGACGTGAAGATTTTTTATGCTGAGCATGTTGTTTTACCTGTGTTATTTAACGGGTTTTACACCGAGATCTTTTCAAATTCTATTTTCTAGTGCCTTTTTAGGCATACAACAAACGCCCTTTAGGCTCAGGAACATACCGACCCAGCTCTACTGCTGTCTCAATCCATTCAGCAATAACCCGTTCGGCATTGTTAACCGCTTCTTGATAACTGCTTCCATCTGCCATACAACCAGCTAATTCCGGCAC
>DATBQC010000068.1:0-6158 GCA_036561065.1 Methylobacter sp.
CCTTGCTTGCCGCACATTCTTGCCGAGAAAGGCTACCGCACCATCGCCTCGCATCCGAATGTGCCTGTGTTCTGGAACCGCGTTAATGCGTATCAACGCATGGGCTTCCAAACCTACTGGTCGTTGCAGGATTTTGTCCAGGACGACATGAACCGGGAATTTATGTCCGACAGCACTTTATACCGCCAAGTGTTGGAGAAAATATCAGGGTCAATGGAGGCCAAGCAACCGGTACTAGACTATATCGTGACTTATTTCGGACACTGGAATTATCCGCTCAATGAAAGCCGGCCCGATAAAATCAGCTCGCCGTCCAAGATTGAGGAAGTATCGACCTACGCCAACACTATGTATTACAAGTCGCGGGAACTGATGACCTTTATCAATGATCTGCGCAAACGTGACCCTGAAGGCATAATCGTGGTGTTCGGCGACCATTTGCCTTTCCTGGGTGAGAATTTTGCCGGCTACGTCGAATCGGGAATGCTGACGGCCAATCGCAGCGATTTTACGCCGACCATGTTCAAAACCTATGTGAGTACGCCGATGCTGATTATCGACGGCAAGCGCGGACCGCTTAAAATAGGTAGCCTGCCGCTTTATCAAGTGCCCAAGCTGTTGCTCGACCTACTCAATTTCAATGAGCCAAGCATCATGGATTACACTGCGCCTTTGCCAAATATGCGTGTACGAACATTGCCGGGGCTGCATTTTAATAGGCTGGCTGACGGAGCGGTCGATATGTGCACAGAACCGCCTTATTCGGAAGCGTGCCAGCTGTCTTCCCGCTGGCTGGAAAATGTATCGGTGGTCAGTAATGATTTATTCATGGGACGACAATTTACCCGCCCCAAATACACTCCCGAAAAACCGCAGGAGCCTATACAGACAGCCGTCGTTATCCCGCCAGCCATTATTTTTGAAAATTAGCCTCATGTTAATTATTGGCGTAATGTAGGGGCAACCCTTGTGGTTGCCTGTTGGAAATTGACGTAATGTGGGCAGGCACAAGACCGGCCCCTACTGGAGAAAACTCATGCATAAAAGTTTCATAACGACCGTTTTTAGCCTGTTGCTGCTGTTTGCAGGAAACAGCAGCGCCGATCAACTCAGCGTTCCGTTGCAGATTGATTACAGTCTTATCAAAAAAGTATTGATCTCCCAGTTGTATACCGGCAAAGGCACTACCGCCGAGCTGTGGAATGACCGCCAGGGATGCAGTTATTTAAGGCTATCCAATCCCGATGTTAACGGCAAAAACGGCCAAATCCAGCTGTTGAACGAGGTTCAGGCGCGAATTGGAACTGGCCTGGGCGGACAATGCCTAACAGTTCTGGAATGGGCAGGGGTATTGGAAACCATGCAGCAGCCGACGCTCGATTCCGCTCATTCGGTGCTGAGCTTTCCGGTCACCAGCGCAACCGCTTATGACCGTGAAGGCCATCACCTGACCATCAATAAACTCCAGGATTTAATCAAACGCTTTGCCGAACCCAAACTTGCTGCCGTAAAAATAGATTTAAACGAAGCACGCAGCGATATTGAACAAACTCTGGCGCATTTTTTACCCAAGGATAATGCGGCGGAAGTTAAACAAGTGCTCCAGTCTCTCAAGTTCAGCAGCATTAATGCCCAAGATAAAGGCATCGGTATTAAGCTTGAGTTTAATGCTCCGGCCAAAAGGACTGTTGCCCAACCTGCCCCTGCCTTTAGCGAAGCCGAACAGCAACAATGGCAGGCCGCTTGGCAGGAATGGGAGTCGTTTTTGAGTTCGGCCATTGACCAGGCCGCCCATGATACAAAATCGCCGGAACTGCGCGAAACTCTGAGGGAAATCCTGGCCGATTCCCGCAAGGCCTTTCAGGCAGGCTTAAAAGAACATGATGCGGATGACGATCCGGTTCGGGTATTTTTTACCGATACTTGGGGGCGTCTGGCTCCGGCATTAAAAACCATCGCCGAAGAACTGCCGAGCATACAGGGCCTACGCTATATAACCTTTATAGCGGCGACCGATGCGATTTACGAACTTGAACGGCTGGGCGCGCCGTTCGGACTGGATGTTTCATCCGATGGACTGCGTAGACTGGCGCGTGTTCTAATAGCGGGCAAACAACAAAAAGAGCAGCAACTGCCGTAGAGCAAGTCAAATGCCCGGAAAAACACATGCTTTCAACAACTATCGATTTTAGGTGTCGCCAAAGAACGCGGTCTTGTAAAAATTATTCAGCTGTATCACTAAGCTGTTTTTTATTATGCCTACCGGCCGACGCAATAGCCGGCAAGGCTTCCGCGCCTGTCCGTACGCTAAGCACTAACAAGGTCTCGTTAAGCCCCATGATTGTTTACGACGACCCTACTTCCCCTGAATTAGGCGAACAGCCGGGTATGCGCAATCAATTGGACAGGGATGCATTAGAGTCCGCAGGGACGCCTAATCTCAACGGCGTGTTAAGAAACCAAACCGGTTTTACGCTCAACCAGGGTAGCGGACAAATGATGACCGGCATCAGTTTGCGCGGTGCTGCCGGCGGACAAGGCATGGTCACTTTGGATGGCGTACCCTTATTTAACAATTTCGCCGGATTTTATTCTTTGAGCCATTATTCGCCGGATGCTTTAGACCAGGTAACGGTGACACGAGGCCCCGGCGGCGAACGGCACGGCAGCCGCACACTCGGCGGCTCCATTCATTTACAAACCCGGCACATGCAGGAAAAGGACAATTTTCTGCGGATTGAAGGCGGCAGTTACGACACGGTACGCGGTACTGCCGGAACAGGTTTGACTACCAAAGCCGGTGATTTCTCTGTCGTTGTCGGGCGTAGCGATGTGTTTAACGGTATCAGTCAGGCTCAAAACGGCAGCGAACGTGATAATTTCGGCATGACTCATGCCTCGGCAAACTGGTTTAAAGAATTCAGCCGGGGCAACCTGGATGCGACACTTTACTTTGTGCGCAGCAATGAAGACATCGACGGCCCTGGTTTGGTGTTGCCGCGACGGACATTGGGCTGGGTGGACGATAAGCGGGGCAGGTTTTCGGATGAAACCTGGGTGGCGCAGCTGCGCGGCCAATATGACTTGGCGTCCTATTGGAACAGTTCGCTACAATTCGGCTACACTCAGGATCAGCAAAATATGGAATCGACCCTGATCAGGCCGTTCACAATAATCAACCAGTTATTCATGCTGGACTGGAAAAACACCCATCGTTTGCCGTTAAACACAGCTAGTCAGGATCAGGCCTTGCTGGTATGGGGGGTTAATACCCAACAGCAGCATGTCGTGGATTTGCCGGTGACGCAAACCGTAATCAGCCCTAATATACGAACCGAATTGTCCATGGGCGCTTGGCAGTGGAGCGCCGATGCGCGTTCCGATCATGGCGACACCTATGGCGATCATCAGGTATTTTCGCTGGGCTTGAACCGGGTGTTGCCGCAAAACATGAGCCTGTGGGCCCATGGCGGCACCGGTTATCGCCAGCCCGGCATCAGTGAATTGAAAAATCCTGTATTTGGAAACCCTAATTTACAGGGGGAGCATAGCGCCGGGGGCGAAGTCGGCTGGCGTTGGCACCCATCGTCCGATGGTGAAGTCAAGCTCAGCGGTTATTATCAAAATTACCGGCAGATGATCACCATGCAGTTGGATGGAGCAACCGGCACAACCAGGGCCGGTAACATACAGGAAGCGGACGTCTGGGGCGCGGAAATGCAATCGCAGCACCGTTGGACGAGCGTATGGGAAAGCGGTTTGAATTACACTTACATGCTCGCCAAAAATCCGCTGACGCATTTGTACGTACCGGCCAGACCCGAACAACAGGGGGTTTTCTGGAATGAAGTGCAACTGTTACAGCCTTTAAAATTCCGGGCGGAGTTAACCTTTCATAGCGGTTTCTGGTTTGATGTCGCCAATACACTCAGAGCTAAATCTGCTCCACGCATCAATGTCCTGTTAAAATACCAGTTCACCCCCAAAACGGAATTGTATTTGCGCGGCGAAAACATCACCGATGAACGCACTCCCGAGCTTAATGACTTTAATTTCAATGGCGCGGCGTTTTATTTGGGCTTACGTACCGGATTTTAAAGAGATTCAGCCATCAGGCTAAAATGGTATCTCAATACCGGTTGAGCGAAGAAAATTTAATGACAGATACACATTATGGCGAATTTAGTGAGCGCTAAGCTTCACTTTGATTGGAAGCAACCGATATCAACAGTGCAGTGGGCACCGATGCGGCATTATTTTCCCGTCTGTCGGCCCTGCGCGACAACGAATCCATGACCGGGCCAGGGAAACACCGGCGCTTGATATTTCTGATCCTGCTTGGATCATACCTATTGGCGGCCAATGTCTTTGCTGCGGACAAAGTGTTGGATGCAAGCCAACTGGACCGATCCCCGGTTTCATTGACCGAATATTTCGCCGTTCTCGAAGATCCCGGCCTGGCATTGACCCTGGATGACGTGCAAAAACCTGACACGGCAAGCCGGTTCAAAGCCGATCAGCCGTCGGCGACGGCCCTCAACTACGGTTACACCCATTCTGCATATTGGCTGCGCCTGACTTTGCGTAATGGTGGCGACCGCCCCCTTGAGCGGATGCTGGAAATCGGCTATGCCCGCCTTGGAAGCGTCCGGTTTTTCCAACCGGCCGAGAGCGGGTATCAAGCTTTGTCTACCGGCAGCCTCATGCCTTTTGCCACACGTCCTTATAAGAACCGCTTTTTTGTCTTTCCGCTAACCCTGCCTGCACATTCCGAACAAGTGTATTACCTGAGGCTTGATTCCATGAGTTCTGTACTTGTGCCTGCCCGGCTGTGGGAGCCGCTGGCTTTTCATACCTACGAACGCAGCGACTATATCGGGCAGGCATGGTATTTCGGCATGGCGTCCGCGATGATTCTATTTAACCTGCTGCTGTTCATCGCACTACGGGACGTCATCTATCTGGTGTATGTCAATTTCGTCACCTGCATGGCCTTCTCCATGGCCGCGCAAAACGGGCTGGTCAAAGAATTCCTGTGGTTTAATTCACCGCTGTGGTCGACCATTTCAACCGCCACCGGCTATGCGTTCACGCTTGCGGCCATGCTGGTCTTTATGCGAAAAATGCTGAACACGGGAAAAGTCATTCCGAAATTCGACCGACTGCTAAAATATTTCGTGGTTTTCTTCCTGCTTTTACCGATCAGCTTCGCCGTTTCGCCCCAAATCTTTATCAAACCGGCCGTACTGCTTTACGGCATTACGCTGATAGTGATCATCGGCATTGGTCTGTACTGTGCCTTCAAGCGCCAACGTAGTGCTTACTTCTTTGTGGGGGCTTTTGCGATATTTTGTTTTGGCGGCATCGTCGGCATTTTGGCGGCATTGGGATTGTTCCCCGTCAATATTCTCACCATGAATGCATTGCAGTTTGGCTCAGCCCTCGAAATGCTGCTGCTGGCCATTGCCTTGGCCGATCGGTTTAACGTGATTCGCAGGGAAAAAGAAAATGCCCAAAGGGAGGCCTTGGAGGCTCAGCAACGTCTGGTCGAAAACCTGAAATCATCCGAACTCATATTGGAAGCCCGCGTGGCGGAGCGTACCAACGAGTTGCAAATACTAAACCGCAAACTCGAAGCCTTGAGTACGACGGATAGCTTAACCGACATCGCCAATCGCCGCTGCTTCGATGAAAAGCTGGCGCATGAATGGCGTCGTGCGTCGCGCCACGGACAGCCGTTGGCTTTGGCCATTCTTGATGTGGACTGGTTCAAAAAATATAACGACCACTACGGGCATCAAAAAGGCGATGAGTGCCTGCGGACTATTGCCGGAGTTTTGGCGGACAATATTTGCCGCGACGGCGATCTGGTGGCGCGCTATGGCGGCGAGGAATTTGTGTTCATTGCATCGGCCACTGAGGGCGCAACCGCACTCAACATGGCCAGGAAAATCTGCGAGGCGATTCAAGCGCTGGCGTTGCCGCACGAAATGTCAGAGTTCGGAATGGTGACGGCTAGTATCGGTGTGGCGGCTATCGTTCCGGGAGAAGGGCTAAACCCCGATATTGTATTGAAAGCAGCCGATGAAGCACTTTATCGTGCCAAAGAGCTTGGACGTAATCGGGCCGTACTTGCGGCGACTGGCGCAGCCTGAGAC
>DATBQC010000069.1:0-1695 GCA_036561065.1 Methylobacter sp.
TGGCCTTTAATTCATCAATCTTGGCGTTCCATTCCCGCAGTTGAGCATCGAATTTCTCTTGATAGGCTTCTTTCTTGTTCATCATATTTCTCCTGACGATTTATAGGTTAATGCTATGAAGTCTCGATGGTAATGCCCGACTCTAGGCGCTAATAAATAGCGCCTATGTCTCAAAACACAACAGTGACCGGATTTATTTCATCACTGGCCTTTGCCGGGCAAAGCGGGCGTCGACATTGTCTTGGGTGCGTCTGTTATGGTCACTTCGACGCGCCGGTTTTGCTGACGTCCTGCGGCGGTTGAGTTTGTTGCGAGCGGGTAATCCTTACCCATGCCTTGTGCAGTGATCCGTTCCGGCGCGATGCCGTTGCTGACCAGAAAATCTCTGACTGCCTCAGCCCGTCTCTGTGAAAGCTCTTCGTTGTAACTCGCAGATCCTCGGTTGTCGGTGTGGCCCTCGATCTTCACCATGGTTTCGGCGTGTTCTTTCAAATACTCCACCAGAGGATAAATCTTCTGAAGGCTTCCAGGTTTAAGAGTGGAACGCGCCGTGTCGAACAGCACATCGCCCAATGTCACCAGAATGCCTTGCGGGACTTTTTTGGCCTTTAGTCTCGCAATTTCTTCATCGCGGGCTTTCAGACGAATCTCGTCTTTTTTGGCGCTTAATTCTTCAAAAGCTTTTTTCGATGCCGCCTGACTGGCGATGGCTCGCGCCAAATCCACCTTTCGGCTGGTCAGGTAGGAAAGATGATCTGTTTCTTCTGAATCCTCATCTTCATCCCAGGATGTCTCTGCTTTTTGCAGCAGTTTTTCCGCTGCAAACAAATCCGCGGAAGCATCGGCTTTTACTGCCGGATCATTTGCCGCTTGCTGATAGTCCGAACGGGCTCTCTCCAGACTCTGATTGACGGTTGGTGCGCAAGCTGTTATCAACGCACTCAATAGGATAAGGGGGATACTCACCAACCATGATGGTTGAAAAGGGATTTGTGATCGCATGGTACGCCTCCAAAATGACTGGTTATTGTTGACTTTCGCTTTCTCGCGAAGTTTCCTGTTTCAAGGCTTGGATCGCCTTCTTCATTTCATCCGTTTCCTTGGCCTGTTTTGCCGCCTGGGCTTTAGCACTGGCTAAAACTGCTTCAGAATATGCTTCTTCGGCCATTCTACGTGCCTCGTCATTTTCATCATTATCCACGTCCTTGTTAGCGCGACTGAGTTTGGTACGGGCGCTGCTTAATAATTGCGGTTCGTACTGCGAGGCCCCAGCCCGATCTGCGTCTTGAATGGCCGTTTCGGCCTGCGAAAGCGCCTCTTTCGGCGGCGCCGAACTGCAGCCCGTCAGGAACAACAATAAACTTGTCAGTACTGCCGTGGCCCCTGATCTAAAGAACGTGTTAACTGTAAACATGATGTGTACCTTCTGTTAGTCTACGGATTCACAAGAACCCAGGTTGCGGATTGGCATATAGGCGGTTTTGATGAAAACCCGGAATATCATCGTTTTTTTGATGGTGAGGAGAATCATCTGACCAAACCCATAACGCCGACGATAATCAGATAAAGGCGATGATGTAATTCAACAAGGCAGGTCGAATCAGTATCAAAATCCCGGCGGTAAGCGAGAGGAGTGCTTGTGCGTTGATATACATAGAGTCACCTTTTTCTGTCATGGTTTAAGTTGAATATTAT
>DATBQC010000070.1:0-3608 GCA_036561065.1 Methylobacter sp.
TTTAATATCCAAAAGGTTGATCTGTGGCTGCATTGATAAGCTGTAGGATGAAAGGTGAATGCTCAGGATGGCTAAGAATGCCTTCCGCCCCGTGTGTCGCCATAAAGACGGGATATGCAGCCAATGCCCTTAGACGATCAGCCTCAGCTGGTTGCCGGTTTGAATGGCGAATACGGCCCAAAAACTGATAACCCTGCTTTAACCATTAGACCCCGACTAAGTGGTTTTAGAATAGAGAGTTCAACTTCTGCAATCAATAAGTACGTTTACCTAGCCGGTTAAAGTTGCCGAAAATGCATCAAATCGAACATTATTCGACACTGTTACCTGTCTGGACAAAAATAAACGTCGCATAATCCCGTATGGGATAATGTTCATTTTTTCAGCTCAAAACAACGCATGCAATTCCCCATTCAACGTCTGCTAAACCGGGAAATCTGGATTAAGATTCACCTTTATCTGGCATTAATCGCAGGATTCTTTTTTGCGCTGATGGGCCTGACCGGCAGTATCAGCGTTTACCGCGCAGAGCTGGATGAGTTGTTGAACCCAAGGCTGGTTATCGAGCAGCCGTCCGGCAATCGTCAGTCGCTGGATAAAATCATGGCGGCGGTGCAGATGGCACACCCCACCCGCTACGGCTCATGGACTTTGGAAATGCCCAGGTCTGCGCGTAGCATGATTACCGTCTGGTATGACAAGCCCAGGGAAACCTTCTTCGAGGTTTACGCTCCGCTGATGGTATCGGTAAACCCATACACCGCAGAAGTGGTTGCCAGCCGGTTCTGGGGGCAAACTGCAACCACTTGGCTGCTCGATCTGCATACCCAGCTTAACCTTGGCCGTTTCGGCTGGAATGCAGTGGGCATTTTGGGATTATTGCTGATGCTTTCTATCGGCACCGGTGTTTATCTGTGGTGGCCGGGTTGGCGGGGGATTTTGACCGCATTACGGGTTCGCCATAAGGACGGCATGATACGGCTGGCGTTCGATCTGCACCGCCTGACCGGGCTGCTGAGCGCATCGATTTTATTGTTGCTGGCGTTCACCGGCTTTCACCTAAGTTATCCGTCAATACTGGAAACGCTGACCGGTTCATCCGGTATGGAACACGGCGAAACGGGGCGCAATATCATCAGCACCGCAGTTCCAAACAATCACCCGGTCGGCTTGGAGTCAGCGGAATTTGTTGCACGCGGCCCGTTCCCCAAGGCCGAACTCAGACGGGTGACCACGCCCGCCGGCGACAGCGGCATTTATCGAATCAATTTACGCCAGGGCAGTGAAATCAACCAGCGACATCCCTACACCACGGTCTGGGTGGATCGTTGGAGCGGCCAAGTCAAAGAAGTGCGCGACCCGAACGGATTTGCCCAGGGAGAGGCTTTTACCACCTGGATATGGCCCATGCATACCGGCGAGGCGCTTGGCCCGACAGGCCGGTTGCTCTGGTTTGTTGCCGGCATAGGGCTGTTCGTTCTCTACGTCAGCGGCCTGCTTCACTGGCTGCATCGGCGCGGTATGGTCAAGGATCGGGAAGTGGATTTATCGGCACTGCGACCGCTGTTTTACCGGGCGCAACAAATGGCCTGCCGTACCGGTTTGATATTGTTTCAGCGAGCCGGGTTGCTGCTGCAACGGGCGAAAATCTATGCGCCGCATGTTATCAAAGGCTGTACAACATTATGGCTGCGACTGCGAGCGATGATAAGCCAACAAAAACGGCTGGGGAAAGATAACTGGGATTGACATCAAGGACGGGTAAATAGCGTTCCCAAAAGCATCAGTTTAAAACATATCACCACGAAGACACGAAGAACGCGAAGTCTTTTCTTTCGGTTTCTTCTTCGTGCCTCGGCAACTGCTCCTGCGTTGCTCTACCTCCTGCATCCATGCAAGTCGTTCGTGGTGAATTAATCTTGTTTATGGAGAGCTACCTGACATATTTTGCAATTTGCTCCCATTGCTGCGGGAATTGGTGTTTCATGCTGTTTGGTTCCGCCAGTTCCATATCCTCATAGTCGAATCCGGGCGACACGGCTTCGCTGATCAAGCCGAATTCACCCGAAACTAACTCGCTTGCCTTCCAGCATCCGCCGCGGACTATCAATTGCAGTTGCTGCCCCTTGTCGAGATCGGCGCCAAGTACCTGTTTCTCAATATTGCCGTCAGGATGGAGGATTAAATAGCTTAATGGGGAACCGCCGTGAAAATAATGGACGATGTCCGATTTGTTCTTATGCAAGTAACCAATCGGGCTGTCATCGGTCAGCATGTAAAAAATAGAGGACAGCAAATTTCTTGGTTTCGAATTGGGGGGGGATGGCGATTTTCAGCTCGGAACTATGGGTTCTGGAAAAATAGCCGCCCTCAATATGGGGCTCCAGTGATAGCTTCTCGATGAGTTGCCGCTTGTTCATGATCGTATCAAATTGTGAGTTTGATGAGGAACGGGGGGATTCATGTCATAAAGACGCCCGACTGGACGCCTTTAGACAGGACTGCTGATCCGTCAGCCCCAAGGACTGGCGGTTAAAGGTCGATTAGTTAGGCAGCGCGGATAACTTTTGTTGAACTTGAGCCGTAACATCAATCTGTTCGCTGGCATAAATAACGCCGTCGGTGAGCAATAAATCAAAGTTTTGTTCTTTAGCTATACCGCGAATGACTTCAACGATACGGCTTTGCAATTTACCCAATTCTTCATTACGACGGACATTAAAGTCTTCGCTGAATTCCTGTTGAGCTCTTTTTGCATCCCTTTTCTTGTTCAGAATGTCTTTTTCCATATTAGATCGAGCCGACTCACCCATCACGGCCGCATCTTTGGCCATTTTGTCATCCATGCTTTGGATTTCTTTTTGTTGAGCGACTAATTGCTTATCGCGCGGTGAAAATTCTTGTTCCAGGCGTTTTTTGGCTTTTTCGGCTTGAGGCGCTTTTTCAAGAACGGCAGGAATATTGACAAAACCAATCTTTAATTCGGCAAAACTTACATTGGTAATAAGCAACAGTCCTAAAAATAGGGCGATTTTCATTTTCATTGTTAAACAAGTCTCTGGTTGTAGTGAAGTAGAGGAAATAAAAAAAACTTGGGCGTTTTGCGGAATTATAAGGTGGGCGCGCTTTTTAAACAAAAAGATTTGCATAAATTTGCGATACGGCCTCTGTTTTTACATTTAGCAACCCGCCTGGCTGGCACACTTTATACACATACTGGAATAAGGGATGGCTTTTAACCGCTCCTTGCTGATTGGTTGACCGCAAACCTGGCATAGTCCGTACTGGCCCTTATCCAATCTGGTAAGAGCCTGCTTGACCAGTTCTATTTCCGTTCTGGCCGCATTGCCCAAGCCGTCCAATACTTCATCATTCTCCGCTTGGCTCGCCTGCTCCTCAAAGTCCTTATCTAATGGTTCTTTGACATCATGGGTGATTTTAGCCAACCGGTCGTCAAGATCTTCCAGCATGTCAATCAGGCTGTGGCGAATTTCTTCATATTCTTTCATAACAAATCCCTCTTATTGTCCTGCCTTAGTGGCGCTTGAATCTTGCTCTATAATAGAGCCTAATTATCATTGATAACCTAAACATCCTACCACCCCCCA
>DATBQC010000071.1:0-2415 GCA_036561065.1 Methylobacter sp.
CGAATTTCCGGAGATAAAATATCTTTCCAAGTATTACGAAGATGAGAAATCCACAGCTAGACGCTATCAACAATAGAAACCAATATCTGTCTGTCATGCCATCCTCCGTGCCTGTCGCTATGCTGGAAATTGCCGGCAACGTGTCTGCACCAGTCGCGCCCAGCCTCAGGCCGTGAGCATCCATGACGAAGTAGTCGATGCCAAAAATTGCGCCGGCAACGGCGACGGCCAGACCAATCGATTGGACATGTTTCCAGGATATCTTCCTCTTCTGCGCTTGCAGACCGACATAGATCAGGACAGACCCAAGTACCAACGGCATTGCGATCTCAAGGCAGATTCCCGACGTCGAATTGATTACACTGCCACTATAATGAAGAGCTTCGATAGTTGCGTGAAAGAACGCGGCGAACAATAATCCAATCACTACTCCTTTTTTAAGAAGAGACGAAATATTCAATTTCCTTCCAATAATTGCCTTGCCAACAAACCAACTAGCAACTACACCAGGAAAAAATGACAGAACAATATCCACGCTATTAGTGGGAGAATCCGCAGACGAGACATAGGCAAGTGCGGCTATAAAGTGTGCAACCCACGTTCCTCCTGCAAGCACCGCAGCTGCGGCGACACACCATGTTTCCAGTGCCCATTTATTTCTCTGTAGAACCGCAAACCGGAGAATTAACAGAAATGCGTAGGATGCAAAGATCAGCACAATACTTGCAAGCCAAATTTGTTGTGGGTGCGTCAGCATTGCTTGTGATTGGGCCATTGTTCTCGGTCTGAAGGATATTAAGTTGCCGCAACTCGGTATGCGCCGTTTAGTGTGATGAAGGGACCAATTCCATTCAATCCAACTTCCAGGCTTGTTGCAGCTTCACCCAATCTTGCTCCGCCTTTCCGTCTTTCATGATGGGCTTGAATTTGCACTTTACAAAAGCCCTAAGCGCAGCGTTGTCCAAATTCTTGAATCCGCTGGATTTGTCGATTTTCGAGTCAAGGACGTGACCGTCCACGGCGATTAGCAGTGCCATCGTCACGACGCCCGTCTCTTCGTTCACCAAGGAAGCGCGTGGATATTCCGGCTTTTCGCACGGGGCTTTTGGGTCCAGCTGCGCCGGTGTTTCGGCAGCATTTGCGACGCCCAACGCGATGGCGTAGAGTGAAATTGCAGTGAATAGTTTTGCCGATATGAAATTTGACACGTCCTGCTCCCTTAGACTAAGTCCTTACGATCCGCGACGTCATGTGCTTGCCGCGGATGTCAGTGCGAATATTCCTCTTGGATGGTGGAGATCCAATGTTCTCCGCGCGCTGTCGAAGCCAAATCTTCCGTCATTGCTCACGAATGGGGGCAAAATTGGTCAACAACGGCGCTGCAACAGGGTTCATACCGACCTTCGGTGGGCGAAGGCGATTGTCCGGTGCCGAAGATTTGGCACCCGTTTCGGATTGAATCCGATTTCTTCGTTGATCATCCAGTTTGAACGCATTGACGTCCTGGGCGAGTGAATTGGCCTGGTCTCGCATTGCAAATGCCGCCGCTGACACTTCCTCGACCAACGCTGAGTTCTGTTGGGTCATCTCTTCCATACGTGAAACGGCTGTATTGACTTCTTCGACGCGTATGCTTTGGGTTTGGCTTGCCAGGGAGATGTCTTGCATGATTTCGGCGACGTGACTCACCGATTTGACAATTTGCGCCATGATATTGCCAGCGTCGATGGCAAGGTCGCTGCCTGTCCTGACTTCTTCCGCCGAATCGGCGATGAGGACCTTGATTTCTTTGGCGGCGATTGATGAGCGCTGCGCCAGATTGCGCACTTCCTGGGCAACGACGGCAAAGCCGCGTCCTTGTTCGCCTGCGCGGGCAGCTTCGACTGCGGCATTGAGCGCCAGGATGTTGGTCTGGAATGAGATGGAGTCGATAACGCTGACGATGTCGGTAATTTTGTTCGAGCTTTCTTTTATCGATAGCATCTTGCTGACCACGCGTTCGACGGCCTTGCCGCCGTCCATGGCTTCACGCGAGGTTTCCAATATCATGTCTTTTGCTTTGTGCGCATTTTCTGCGTTTTGCTTAACTGTGGCGGTGATCTGTTCGGTCGATACGGAGGTTTCGGCCAACGAGTTGGCCTGCGATTCGGTTCGCATGGACAGGTCGGAGTTGCCGGCGGCGATTTCGTTTGACGCAACGAGTATGCTTTCCGTGCCAGATCGCACTTTTGATACGATGTCGGCGAGCTCGTCGCGCATCAGTTTCATTTTGTGAAGCAGGCTGCCGGTGTCCCGGCTTTTTGTGATGATGGTGTCGGATAGGTCGCCTTGGGCAATCCGCGTTGCGATGTGGGCGGCATATTCCGGCTCGCCTCCGAGTTGATTGAGCAGTTTGCGGGTGATGAACCAGGCCGC
>DATBQC010000072.1:0-1856 GCA_036561065.1 Methylobacter sp.
AGGATGAATGCTTTTTAGAGTAAACAAGCAGGCAATCAAAGTCCATTCGTCCCCAGAAAAATTTATAGCTGATTAAAGCAACTGATAACGCCCCCTCCATGGATATTACCAAAAAGATTCGTATCGGCGACCTGCTGGTTCAAAACAGCATTATCACCGAAGAGCAGCTCATGTCGGCGCTGGCCGAGCAAAAGAAAACCGGGCGGCAGCTGGGTCGAACCCTGATTAATTTAAACTTTGTCAGTGAAACAGAGCTGCTTAATTTCCTGTCGCAGCAATTAAAAATCCCGTTTTTGGATATTTCACAGTATCCTCGCAAACCTGAAGTCGTCAAATTATTGCCGGAGAGTGCGGCCCGACGTTTTCGTGTGTTGCTGCTGGAAAATAATGAATTTGACGTCCTGTTGGCTATGGCAGACCCTACCGACTTAATGGGGCTGGATGAATTAAGTCGTATCCTGAAAAAAACTATTCGCCCTGCCGTAGTCAGGGAATCGGATCTGCTCATGGCGATAGATCAGTCCTATCGCCGTACCGATGAAATTAACGATCTGGCCGAGCAATTGCGCAACGATATGTCGGAAGATGACAAGATCGATCTCAATTCTCTGTTGACTTCGGCTGAAGCGGCCGACGCCCCTGTTGTAAAGCTGCTCAAATCAGTATTTGAAGATGCCGTACAAGTGCGGGTTTCCGATATTCATATAGAGCCGCAAGAAACTAAACTGTATATCCGTTTTCGTATTGATGGCGTATTGCACCAGCAAACGGAAGCTAATCTGGCCATTGCCACAGCGTTGGTATTGCGGCTTAAACTCATGTCAGGGCTCGATATCTCCGAGAAACGTTTGCCGCAGGATGGTCGTTTTCAGATCAAAGTGCGGCAGCAGTCTGTCGATGTGCGTATATCTACGATGCCGACCATCTACGGCGAATCCGTGGTAATGCGTTTATTGATCCAAAATGCCGAAGGATTTTCGCTGGAAAAACTGGGCATGCCGCCCGAGATGCTGGCGCGTTTTCGCAAACTGCTGCATCGCCCGGATGGCATGATATTAGTTACCGGGCCAACCGGTAGCGGTAAAACCACCACTCTTTATGCGGCCCTCAGCGAACTCAACTCCTCTGCCAATAAAATCATCACTGTAGAAGACCCGGTCGAATACCGATTGCCCGGTATTAATCAGGTGCAAGTCAACGAAAAGATTGATTTAGACTTTGCGCGAGTACTGCGTTCGGCGTTGCGGCAGGATCCAGACATTGTTCTGGTGGGTGAAATGCGCGATCATGAAACCGCCCAGATCGGCCTGCGTGCAGCGATGACCGGCCATTTAGTGCTATCAACACTGCATACCAACGATGCCGTCAGTTCGCCAATTCGCCTGATTGACATGGGCGTACCCCGTTTTATGGTCGCCATGTCCTTGCTGGCCGTCGTTGCCCAACGATTGGTGCGGGTAGTCTGCGAGAGTTGTATCCAACCTTCTATACCGGAACCTTTCGAACAGACTTGGCTCAAACTTGAATTGGGCGATACTTTGGATCACCATAGTTTTGTCCGGGGTAGGGGGTGTACCCACTGCAATGGCACAGGCTATCAAGGCCGGATAGGTATTTACGAATTGCTGGAAATGAATACCGAACTTACCGATGCGGCCAATCAACATGACACCCATGTTTTTATCAAACTGGGCCGCCAGCAGATAGCTGGAAAAACCCTGCGCAGCAGCGCGGTGGCAATGGCTGTTGCCAAGCGCACCACAGTTTCAGAAGCAATGCGTATCAGCAATCAGTTTGAAGAATGATTTTAAACAAGGCTAAAGGCGAAGGGCGAAAGATGAATTTTGTATTAATAA
>DATBQC010000073.1:0-7905 GCA_036561065.1 Methylobacter sp.
CCCTGCCGGAATGACGTACTCTGAAATACTTGTGTATAAACATGAGCGCAGCGCGCGGGAACGAGGGGGGGACTTGATGAGGGGACGAGATAATATGAAAAAACTGGCGTTACACATATAAATCCCAATGCTGGTTCCTGATCAACTCCAAACACAACCTCAACTCCTGCTCCAACGCCCGATCACCACTCAAAAACGGGCTATATTCGCGTAGTTGCTTGACGGTATTTTGCAAAGCCGGGCTTAAGGCATCCACATTGCCCCGCAACTCAACACCCTGAACAACGGCAAGCAACACAGCCACAGCAACCTGCTCGGTCAACTCCAAGATACGGATACAATCTCTAGCCGCAATGGTCCCCATACTGACTTTGTCCTGGTTATGGCACTCGGTAGAACGAGAAAATACGCTGGCGGGCATAGTCAATTTAAGGGCTTCGGCCGTCCAGGCAGACACGGCTATTTGTAAAGCCTTGAAGCCATGGCTCAACAAGGCTTGCTCACCAACAGCGCCGGAAAGGTTGGCAGGCAATCCGTTATTGAATTTGGGATCCATCAACTGTGCCATTTGCCGATCCATTAAATCGGCCAGATTGGCTACGGCGGTTTTAAGCGAGTCCATCGCAAAGGCGATATGGCCGCCGTAAAAATGGCCGCCATGCAGGACGTGCTCGCCTTCCGCATCAATGATCGGGTTATCGTTGGCACTGTTTAATTCATTTTCGATAAACTGCCTCAGCCAAGGCAATGAATCTTCCAGCACGCCGATGATATGCGGCGCGCAACGCAGGGAATAGCGATCCTGCAAGCGGGTATCGTGGCGCGGCGCACTGCGCCGCAACTGTAAATCCGCACGTATCCGCTCGGCGACGCGGTTTTGGCCGGGATGCGGCTTGACCGAAAACAGCCGCTCGTCAAAATGGTAGGCGTTACCATTCAAGGCGACCGAAGCCAAGCTGGTGATGCGCGTAGTCAGCCGGGATAAATATTCGGCTCGTTGATAAGCAAGACAAGCAATCCCGGTCATGGCCGCCGTGCCGTTCATAATCGCCAGACCTTCTTTGGGTTTTAAGGTCAGCGCTTCGATATTGAGTTCGGCAAAAACCGTTTGCGTGGATTGTCGCTCGCCCTGATATAGCACATCCCGTTCGCCGGCCAGCACGGCTGCGACATAAGATAACGGCGTTAAATCGCCGCTGGCGCCGACCGAGCCTTCCTGCGGAATCAACGGCAGGATGTCCTGTTTTAATAATTCAGTCAGCTGCTGCAACAGCTTGTAGCGGACGCCCGAGTAACCGCGCGCCAGGCTGGTCAGGCGCGCGGCCAGTATGGCCCGTGTCTGCTGGGCATCAAAATGATTGCCCATTCCGCAGCCGTGGAAAGTGTAGAGTTGCTTGGGCAGCTGTTCGACCAGATGGAGCGGAATGGAGACCGTGCAGGACTCGCCGTAGCCGGTGGTAACTCCGTAGACAAAGCCTTCTTCCTTTAACAAGGTGTCGATAAAGCGTGCGCCTTTGTTTATGCGCTCAATAAATTTCGGCTGCCTGCCCAACTCAGCCTGCGCTTGTTGGTTGGCTATTTGACAAACGGCTTCAATGGTCACCGGCCGACCATCAAAAACCACGGTATTTTTACTGTTCATCGCTTTCTTTATCAACCAAGTGCCAAAAATCAAAAAAATTAAACCACTGTAACGGTTCCATTAAGCAATAATGCTCCAGTCGCTGGGCATAACGCTGTATTGTCTGCTGTACGGCTTGCTCACGGTTTTTTCTGGGAAAGGTCAAGCTATCGCTGAAATGGTCAAAATGAATCACATGCCTGCCCTGTTGTTTCAAGCAAAACAGAGTGTAAACCGGACATTTAAGTAATGAAGCCAGGATAAACGGGCCTTGCGGAAACAATGCATCAGCGTCCAGAAACCTAGCACGGCTCACGCGCGGATTCGGACTTACCGATGTTCTGTCCGCGGTAATAATGACCAATTCGCCGTTGTCTATTTTATCGCTCAATAGCATTGAAGTGGCGACGCTAATGTCGGTCACCTGGATCAGGTTTAAGGCGCTATTCTCGTTGGTTTGCTTTAGCAAACGATTGAATTTTTCCGCATGTTTGGTGTGTACCAGCACATTAATACGGAGCGTATCATTCAGATCGGCAATCATTCGGCAGACTTCAAGATTGCCAAGATGTGAGCCTAACAGGACAACGCCCCGGCCTTTGCCCAGTTCCGCTAACACCTCGCCGCGCCCCTCGTAGTCTATGTCTGCACGCGACAAAGCGCCGGACCAAGCCGCCAATTTATCGATAATGGCGTTGGCAAAGCTGATGAAGTGCCGATAGCTGTCCCGGAGATTTCCGCTTAAGTTGGATGCGGGTAAAAGCTTCGCAACGCGCTTCAGGTAGGCCTGACTGGCCTCCCTTCCCTGCTTGTTCACTAGCCAGTAATAGCTCACTACCGGATACAAAAACCACTGCAACACGGTGCGTCCAAAAAACAGGTAAACGCGCAGCAAAAAACGCATGCCCCAAATCATGCTCCATTCGCCCATATCAGCCCAATGCGAAGATTTGTTCAAGGCCGGTGCCTGCTAAGCAATTGCGGTATGCGTTTCAGCATGCCGAAGAACAGTTTGGCATGGGTTTTTGAGATCATCAGGTTATCCCGCCACAACTTAAAATGCGATACGCCGTCGTAGGGGTAGTTGACCCGAGTCGGTATATTGACGACCTCCACGCCTTGCCAGTACAGGCGCACCAAAATGTCGATGTCAAAATCCATGCCTCGGGCTATGTCTGTGCCATCGGCTAACTTGGCTACCGCCGCCAAGGGATACAAACGAAAACCGCACATGCTGTCTGCAACCGCAAGCGACAAGGTGTTGATCCATACCCACAGATTGGCAATAGTCCGGCCATAAACTCGGCTCTTCGGCGCTGTTTCATCAAACTGCGGCTGACCTAAAACCAACGCTTCAAGATGCTGCCTTCCCGCGTCAAGAAACGCCGGAATGTCGCCAACGTCATGCTGTCCATCGGCATCAATTTGGATCGCGTGGCTAAATCCCATAGCCTCTGCGGCCTTAAAACCGTCCAGCACGGCAGCGCCTTTGCCGCCATTTTCCGAACGATGAATTAATGTGAGCCAATTCGGTTCCCGTTCGACACAATCAGCCAAGATCTGGGAACAAAGCGCCGAGCTGCCGTCATTAACCAATAACGTCGGAATGCCGAAGTTTTTTAATTTAACAAGCACATGGGGGATTGCGGCTTCGTGATTGTACACGGGAATGATGATGCAGGTTTTCATTAACTACCCTCGTAAACCATGCGCCCTGAGCTATGCGTGCCGCACCCCGAGCTGAAATTAAAATGCAGTTTTCCCGATGCGCCATTCCATCCGAGAGCTAGCGTTAGTTCATCACCGGGCTGGATGACTTGGGTAAATTTAACCGCTTCCATGTGCGAAAATAGTTTATCGATCACGAAAAACAGTTTGCCAAAATGCTCTACCCAGGCCAGTTGCACCACGCCCGGTAGAATCGGGTAACTCGCAAAATGGTCGGTAAAATAAAGCAAATCTTCAGGCACTCTAAGACCAAGCCGAACACCGTCTGGAGTCATTTCAAGATTGAGCGCCTGGGGAAGTTTTCGGTTATCAAAATCCAGCAGGCTTTTTAGTAGCCGCTGCTCGATTTTACCTTGGGTTGTTAACGGCATCGTGTTTACAAACAACCATTTTCTGGGCAGCACCACTGATTCAAACCATGGATCAAGCGCCTTGCGCAGTTGCCTGATTAGTCGGTTTCTGCCCTGAATCGCCAACTGCTCTAAACCCTGTGAACTTAACACCACAACCGCCGCGACAACATCCCTAATTTTGGCTATCACCAACGCATGAGCGTCATCTATCCACGGTTCAGCCATCAAGCGTTGCTCAAGCTCGGTCAAAGACAGACGTTTTTCTTCGATTTTGACTATTCGGTCTGAGCGTCCATGCAGCATAAACCGGCCATCGCCCAGCTCGGTGATTTGATCATCCAGCGAAAATCCCTCTTGCTCTGTTTGCAGATAGGGCGAATGCAGCAACCAGTTGCCGTCAGTACAACTCAACTTCATGCCGGAAAATAAAGTCCAAGCCTTATCTTGCTTCCTCCAGGCTATACCTCCGGTCTCGGAGCTGCCGTAGACTTCAATCACCGCTTGCCTGCCATCGTTCAATATCTGTTGTGCTGCGCTCTCCGGTAACGCGCCGCCGGAACTGAAAATTGCCTTTAACCCGGCAATGCCGTCCCATGGCGAATGTTGATCCAAGCGTTTTAAATGCGCCGGACTGGCAATCCAGTAAGCCGGTTCGCATTGCATGCCTTTGATCAGCGTTTCAGGGTTGATATATGCCTGACTATGAAAACACCGTCCAGCCGATAACGGCCAAAACACGCGAAACAGCAAGCCATAGATATGCTGATGGCTGACCGTCGCCAATGCCGACGCATCGCCCAGTTGTTCGCCCCAGTTTTTTTCCAGCGTGGCGATTTCGAGTTGAAACTGGTTTAAGCATTTGGCTATCGGCTTAGCCTGCCCCGTAGAACCGGAGGTAAAAATGACCAGCTGATTTTCCAATGGATTCAACGGCGATAAAGGCCGGCCGGAACTATCTGTTACATCCAAGCGATAATCGAAGCGCTCGCCGTCTTGCCAATCGCCCAACAACTGGCAGTCTACTGATAGTTGCTCGGCGATGCCGGGGCGGTTATTGCCGGGAATCCAGATTTGCTTACCGGCATGCAACAACGCAAACAACAGCACGGCAAAAGGATAGGCGTCTTCAGTGTACAAAGCATAATGTTGAAACGGCTGTTCCAGCAGTTTGTAAGCCCAGTCCTTAACAGCATTGGCAAATTGCTCGGCCGAATAATACTGTCCGGCATGATAGGCAATTGACGCATCAACCGGTTTTTTAGAGGTTAAACAGTGGGATAACGGTAGTATTTTATCTGACATGCTTCTGGGTTCTGATCCTGACCAGATATTCGGCGGCGAATAAAACGCCCATCAGCACATAGGCAACCAGGCCATTGTATAAACTCCATACTTCCAGGCTGCACCAAAAAGCGGTTATCCATGCCAGAGCGCCATTGACAATAAAGAAGCCGCACCAAACTTGAGTAACGCGGCGGGTATAAATAACGCCTTCCGGCGGTAAATCGGGATGCTGTAAACGGGCCAGACGTTCAATCAAACTGGGTGGGAAAAATAGACTCCAACCGAAAATGAGCAGCATCAAGCCATTGACCCAAATCGGGTAGAACAGCAGAGTATCTAATTGATTGCTCCACATCGCAAATGCAGAATAACCGATGCCCCCAATCAGTAACGGGGTACTCCAATGTTTAATCGAATAACTGGCCGCCAGTCTGACCAGCAGCAACACAATCAATAGCGCGGCTATCTTCCAGGGCTCGAAATACTCTCTGCCGAAAAAAACGGCCAGCGGATATAATAGGGTTGATATTCCCATCACGCCGTTTACAAGCAAACGCATGTTAGCTGTTAAGCATTTTATAAACAGCCTCGACCACATCACCGATGGTGCGTGTCGTCTTGAAATCTTCGGCTTTGATCGCTTTGCCGGTCATTTCTTTAAGCCTGACTATCATGTCCACAGCATCGATACTGTCGAAATCCAGATCTTCATACAGCCTTGCATCCAGAGTGATTGCCTGTTCATCCATCTCGAACATCTCGACCATAATATCCTTGATGGCCGCTAAAATTTCTTCGCGCTCTTTTATCATAATAGCCTCAACCGCGCGCCGCTTGAATGTATTCGGCCAATGTTGAAACCGAGGAGAAAATTTTCACCACGTCTTCTTTTTCGGCATCGATTTTCACGTTGTATTGTTTGCGGATAGCCAAACCCAGCTCCAACGCATCAATGGAATCCAAGCCTAAACCGTCATTGAACAACGGGGCATGACTGTCTATATCCGCCACGCTGATGTCTTCCAGATCCAACGTGTCGATAATTAATTGTTTTAATTCATTTTCCATCGTGCTTATAAAGCTCTCTCTGTTGTGTAAAATAATCTTGCTGATATTGTGTAAAACGGCGCACGCCTATCGATTTTGGACTCGTGCCGGCAAATTCATCCAGCATAATATCATCGCCTACATGCATGGTCAGATGAAAGCGGCGCTGAGGAATTTGATACCACCGCTCGGATTTGGTTAAGGTGCTGGGATAACAGCTCAGCGTCACCGGCGTCACCACGGCATTGGCCTGCAAGGCAATGGCTGCAGCACCCCGTTGAAAGCGGGACGGCTGGCCCGGCATTGATCGCGTTCCTTCAGGGAAAATAATCATCGACCCGCCAGAGCGCAACCAGGCAACGCACTCCGCTATCATTTGTTCGGGATCGCCGTTGCTGATGTAGCCTGCATTGATGATGGGGCCGCGCATGAACGGATTATGGAACAACCGGGCTTTGACGATACAGCTGGCCTGTTTGATGCGGCTGATCAAAAACACAATATCGACCAGCGTGGGATGATTGGCGATAATCAACTGACCGGGGCGATTAAGCTTATCTAGACCCACGATTTCGTAAGTCATCACACCCAGTCTGTGCATCAGGCCAATAAAGACATAAAAACTGTAAGACACTACTTTTTGGCCGCGACTGACCTTTTGCTGTGGATTGCCGGGTAAAAGGGACAGCACCGGAAACACCAATAGCCACAGCAATAATCCACCCGCGCCAAAACTAAAAAAACTCAATCCTGTTGCAAAAAGACGCCAGCCGTAGCCAATTTTTACTGCTATTTTTTGTACCATTCCCAGCTATGTCTATGATTGCCCAGCGCCAATGATTGATCGTCTGCAACAAGAAATTTCAAAAAAGAGAGTATCTGTAAGGCATGCTCGCCATCATCACGTGGCTTCGCGGACCTGCAAAACTTTAGCGGTAAACCATCACCGGTTAAAGAGACTCTCAAAGCCAATACACAAACAGCAGGTGCATTGAGTGCAAACGGTTGCGACGGATAAAAATCCGATAGCGGTTCGTCATACAAAACCATCAGCACCTCACTGTGGTGCTCCTGCAAAAGTCCAAGGGCTTCAATAAACGCAGGTGCAATGCCGTCTTGGCCCGGCGCAAGCACAGTGATTTCCTGATGATTGGCGTAGGCCATCGAAAACAATCCCGCTATGGCGTTATGCACTGACAGGCTGAAGGCTGTCGGCGAAACTTCCTCACCGTTCTGTATGTTTTTAAGCATCTCCAACGACTTATTCGTTTCACCATGGGCGGAGCTAAATACAATAGGCAGGCCATTATCTCTATCAATACAACCTTCTGCAGCATTAAAAACCGCCCTGGCTAATGGGCTTAATCTGCGTTGAAACATCTTGGGTACCGTAACCGGAATGGCTGCTTTCCCCGATTGGTCAAAGACTTGGTGGGTTAGCCAGTCCCGCCAATCTTCGTGACTGCTAATACCGGGTGCCCAGGCGCTCCATTCTCGCACTACAAAATCAGCTGCCATTATAACAATCCGGTTGGGAATTCTGCCTTGGCGTATAAAATCCGGGGCAGTCAGCAAATTTATTAGGTGAAATTTTACGCATTAAATCAACATTATACAAAACTGCTGAACAATGGGGAAATCCAAAACCATACGCCAAACTTTTTTGACCTCAGTCTTATTGAATCAATCTTCGTAAAATATATTAATTCATCAGAAAACAGGAACATCAATATAATCTAATCCACATCTGAATGGCGCCCTGTCTCCCGACTTTTTAATAGAATCTTTAACGGGGATTAACGCAACAGTTCCAGTGTTTTTTCAGCTGCTTTTTCTTTAGCTTTATTCTTGATGGCCTTAGTCGATTTAGGC
>DATBQC010000074.1:0-7144 GCA_036561065.1 Methylobacter sp.
ACCTCGATTTTTGCGTTTTTTCAGTGGTCACTCTATGGTTATCATCTTTATTTTGTTCAGAAAAAAATTCAGTCCTTTAAAGCTAAATATGAAGAATATATTTTTGCGCTTGTGATCTCTGTTGAGGCGTTGTTGCTTGAAATATTCGTCAATATTTCAAGCAACTTTTTCCTTAACACGTTCATATTTTATTATATCCCTGGAGATATGGGACATATGACCACTGTTTTTGTATTCCCTGTTTATATTCTGGGAGGCGCTATATTGATTGAAATCTTTAAAAGGTTTTTGAAAGACCCCGTGTTTTTCGGCAACCTGAGTTTTTCTATTGCTTCGATTTTTGTGTTCTTATAGTGATACTTTTTGCATCCTTATTGAAACAAATGTCCGATATCCAAAATTGTCAGCTGGATTGGTCAACAGGCAATCCAGCACTACTTCGGCTGATTTTTTAGCTTCAATCATCCGTTTTCAGCACCGGCACAGCCGCCAGCAGCTTTTGGGTATAAGCCTGCTTCGGTCGGGTCAAAACTTCGGCTGCACTGCCCTGTTCTATAATTTTGCCTTGATACATCACCGCAACGTCATCGGCTATTTCGGCGACAACGGCAAGATCATGGGTGATGAACAAATAGCTGACGCCTTTTTCCTTCTGCAAGGTTTTGAGCAACTGGATAATCTGCGCCTGTACCGACACGTCCAACGCGCTGGTCGGCTCGTCGCAGACTATCAGTTTGGGGTCGACCGCCAGGGCGCGGGCAATGCAGATACGCTGGCGCTGGCCGCCGGAAAATTCGTGCGGGTAACGTAGCGCAGAATCTTCGGGCAAATCGACTTGCTGCAACAGTTGCCGGACTCTGGCCTTGCGCTGATCGGCACTCACCTCGGGATGCAAGGCCCTGATGCCTTCGGCGATGATGTCGCCGACCAGCATGCGCGGGTTCATCGATGAAAACGGGTCTTGAAATACGATCTGGATATTGGCGCGTTGTCGCCGCAACGCTTCGCCGGTTAAGGCATTCAACTCGACGCCATTGATCACCACTCGGCCTCTGCCGGGGATCAGGTTTAGCAAACTTTTCCCCAAGGTGGTTTTGCCGCAACCGGATTCGCCGACCAGGGCCAGGGTTTTGCCTTGCTGGATGTCGAAACTGACGCCGTCGACCGCTCGCACATGATCGACGACCCGCTTGAAAATGCCTTTCCGGATCGGATAGTGACAATAAAAATCGCTGACCTGGAGCAGCGGCGGTTTTTCCTCGGCACTACGCGTCAGGCAACTTTGCATCGACGGTAGCGCGCTTAGCAGCTTGCGGGTATATGGATGTTTGGGCTGATTGAAGAACTCTGCGGTTGCGCCGGTTTCGACGATTTTACCCTGCTGCATAACCGCCACCCGATCGGCGATGCTGGACACCAGCGCCAAGTCATGACTGATCAGCCACAAGGCCATGCCGGTTTGCTGCTGGATATTTTTCAGCAACACCAAAATTTGCGCCTGGATGGTTACGTCCAGCGAGGTGGTCGGCTCGTCGGCGATTAGCAAATCCGGCTTGCCCGCCAACGCAATGGCTATCATCACCCGCTGCCGTTGGCCGCCGGAAAGTTGATGCGGATAGTCCTTAATGCGCTGCCGGGCTTGGGGCAGTTCAACTTGCTGCAATAATTCCAGCGCCCGCAGTTTGAGCGCTTCTCTGGGCAGGTTGAAATGCAGCTTGATGACTTCCTCGATCTGGCTACCGATGGTCATCACCGGATTCAGCGAGGACATCGGGTCCTGGAAAATAAAGCCGATGCGCCGGCCGCGAATTTTGCACAGATCGAATTCCGAACGTTTTAGTAAATCATCGCCGTTCAGGTTGATCGCTTCGGCATTAAGCCGTGCATTGTTCGGCAACAATCTGAGCACCGACAATGCGGTGATCGATTTGCCGGAACCGGATTCCCCGACCAACGCGAAGGTTTCGCCCGCATGGATTTCAAAGCTGATGTCATCGACCACTGTCTGCCGGTGGTTGAAGGTGACGCTAAGATGATCGACGGTCAATAAGGGATTATTCATTGCCGCTCCGTCTCGGATCGAACGCATCCTGCACCACGTCGGCAAACAGATTGGCTGCCAGCACCAGCGCGAACATAAACACAAAAGCGGCCGTCAGCGACCACCACACGATAGGCTCGCGCGCCATTTCCAGCCGCGCACCGTTAATCATATTGCCCCAGCTGTAACTGGTCGGATCGACGCCGATATTAATGTACGACAACACCGCTTCGGCCAGCACCAGCGAACTGAAATCCAGCACCACGGAAATCAGCACGATGTGCATCACATTGGGCAGGATGTGGCGCAGCAAAATCGCGCCTTGCTTGACGCCCAACGCCGAGGCGGCCTGGACGTATTCCATTTCCCTGAGTTTGAGGGTTTCCGCCCTGAGCAACCGGCATAAGCCTGTCCAGCTGGTCACGCCGAGGATCATGCACAAAAACAGCAAGCGCATATCGGCCCTGACGATGACGCTGGTAAAATCCGCTTCGTGATTAGCCATGTACACCTGCACCATCAGGATTGAGGCGGCGATCAGCAATACGCCGGGGATGGAATTGAGCGTGGTGTAGATGTATTGGATGATGTCGTCCACCCAGCCGCGAAAAAATCCGGCCAGAATGCCGAAAATGATCGCCATCGGCAGCATGATTAACGTGGTTAAGGTGCCGATGACCAGACCGGTACGGATGCTTTTTACGGCCTGATAAAAAACGTCTTCACCGACTTTGTCGGTGCCGAAAACGTGGTAGTAGGCGGACAGGTGGATCAGGGTCGTGCTGAGCGGCACGATAATAAACAGGACAAGCCAGACGGCTTTGATGCTTGGGTTCACCGCCTTTCGTGCTGCTGGAGTCCTTCGACAATACTCAGGACTGGCTTCACAGCCTGCATTCCCCCCCCGAAGCGTGGGAATGATAATAAACGACAGCATGCACAGTCCCATCAATCCTAAGCCTTGGGCAAGGCCGTAACCCGCTTTTTGCAGTATGTCGGGAATGCGCTGGGTTTCAGGATCATCTAAATGCCTGCCGCCGAATTCCAGACGCGGATACCCCCATTGCATGGAGCCGTCTCCCCATGTCATCATTTCCTTGCTGTACAGCGTGGTCGCAAAAGGTGAGGAATAGGTTTTTTCGCCATGTTCGCGCAACGGCGTCGCCCAATCGTCCAGCAGACTGATGATCTCGTTTTTTTTGTCATCGGCGGGTTTAAAATGCACGGAATCAAGCAAGCCGATCAACACAAAAAACAGCAACACCACCAACGACACCATGCCGATTTTGCTGCGACCTATTTGTTGCAGCGGGCGCTTGATGTGTTCTTTGCCGCGCAGATACAGCCCAAGCGCCAGTATCACCAGAATCAGCAAGTAGATTAGCGCGTCTGTCCATAAAACAATCATTGCGTTAGCCTATGTTGGTCAAGTCATGTTCGACAATATTCAAAGCTAGCTTTGAACTCCATTTTAAATGACGGACGCCTAAATCGGAGTCCAAAGCTGGCTTTGGACAATTAAAAATCATCGTCTTGTAACACCATTTTTTGATAACCGTCGTTGTCTTTAAATTGTTTAGCCAAGTTTTCCCGTCCCGATTGCGCTAGCCGTTGATGAAAGCTGGAAAACGGGTAATCGTGTAAATTATCACAATAGCCATGCTTGACGGGATTAATCAATAAATAATTCAACCGAACCATGTAATCCTTTTCATCACGCGGACAATAATCCCAAAAGTTCCACCAAACCGGTAGATCACATGAGCAATACGCTTGAATAGCATGACTGGTTATGCCATGAATTTTACGGAAAATATGACTTAAATCATCGCCCTTATCGCTCACGCCTAGCAAATGATAATGATTATCCAGAATCACCCAGTCGTTTAACGTCCAATTTTTCTCATGAAAGCAATCCTGAATCGTCTCAAGTAAATGTTTCTTGATGGTATCGGCTGCTAACAGCGGTCTTTTTTGATAAATAGCGCTGGTAACAAAATAGGGTGTGTTGTCCAAAAATAAATGCGCTGGCGTATGTGGGCTTTTCTTTAGCATCGAGGAACCTTTACAAAACGTTCAAAGCCAGCTTTGAACTCCAAAATAAATATCCTAGTTCAACTTTATACCACCGGTGGAGTTCAAAGCTGGCTTTGAACAATAGCTACGACAACCTCACCCGCGGGTCAACCAGTGTGTAAGAAATATCGGTCAACAACAGTCCGATCATATATAACACCGAGCCTAAAAAAACCATTGCGCGAACGATAGCGAAATCCTGGCTGTTGATCGCATCAATGGTGTAACTGCCTAAACCGGGGATGCTGAAAAACGACTCCATGATTAAACTGCCCATAAATAACTGCGGCAATACCACCACGACGCCGGTCAAAATAGGAATCATCGCATTGGGCAGCACATGCCGGAACAAGGTTTGGACTTCGCTCAGGCCCTTGGCTCTGGCGGTGCGCACATAATCTTTGCCCACTTCTTCCAAAAACAAGGTTCGATACCAGCGTACGCCTGAGCCTATGCCTGAAAATACTCCGATCAACACCGGCAAGATCAGGAATTTGATCGCCGCCATGCCGTCGTCATAGCCGGAAATAGGCACCAACTTTAAGACCTTGCCGATGAAAAACTGCCCGCCGATGATATAAAACAGCGAGGAAATCGACATCGAAATCACGCACAACACAATGCCCGCATGTTCCAGATAGCTGTTGCGAAACAGCACTATCATTAGCGAAAAACAAATATTCACCAGTAAGCCGACCATCATCGTCGGCAACGCTACAGCAAGACTGGGCATGGCACGTGCTTTAATATCTGCGCCGATATTCCTGCCGCTTTCGGATATGCCGAAACGAAACAAAAATAAGCTCACCGATTTTTGATAAAAAATGGTATCGGTTATTTTTTTCTCGCCTCGTGCTTCACCATTCCAGAGTAACGGTACATCGTAGCCGTGCTGCTGTTTCCAGTTGGCGATGGCTTGCACGGTAACGTGCTTTTGTCCCAGCTGCATACGCGCCATATCGTCCGGGCTGTTGACGACGAAAAACAGCACGAACGTTAAGATATTGACGCCCATCAATAAGGGCAAGCTGTATAAAAGGCGGCGGATAATATATTGGGTCATAGCTTGGTTTCCCTGACACGTCGGCGATAGGTATTAAACGCCGGAATCAACATCAGCACAAACACCGCGCCCCCCACCGCCAACGGCCAAAATACCGGCTTGTTCCATTGTTGCCTTTTTTCGGTTCGGGCGGCCGCATCAATGCGGGTATATTTGAGCTGGTTATTCGCCATCAGATTCGGTTTAAGGTTTTTGTACCAGCCGTGAAACAACGCAAAATTCTTCGGATGATAGCCGAAAACCCACGGTGCATCATGGCGCACGATCTCCTGCATTTGCTGAATAATCCGGTAGCGCTGTTCGCTGTTATCCATGTTGCGCATTTGCTCGAATAAACGGTCAAATTCGGAATTATGGTAATTGGCGGCATTTTCTCCGCCATGCTGCACTTTGGAATTTGCGCCGTAGAGCAGGAAAAAGAAGTTCTCTGGATCGGGATAATCGGCATTCCAGCCCCAAACAAAAATCTGGGCGTTACCGGTGCGCATTTTTTCCTGAAAACGGTTGTAGTCGGTGGCACGTATCACCAGTTTGATACCCAGCTTTTCAAATTGCTTGCGATACCAGTTCATCCTGGGTCGGTCATCAACACTGGCAGCCGCTGTGTCGAAATACAAAATCAAGGCTTGTTTGGTTTTGGGGTCTATGCCGCCTGCATAACCGGCTTCGTCCATCAGTTGCCGCGCGGCATCGATTTTTTTACGTTGGGCTTTGCCGTCCTGATTATCGTAAACATAAGGATTAATGCCGGTTTTATCGTCAAAGCCGTAGATACCGGGCGGCAACACGCCTTGCGCCGCAACGCCGCGCCCGTTGGTAAAAATGGAGATATATTCCTCATAATCGACTGCGATGGCGATAGCCTGCCGCAACTTCCGGGCCTGTTCGGTCGCACCGCCCACGGTCGCGTCAAGCATATTAAAACCCATGTAAAAACTGGAGACCGCCACCGAAGTTTGCAACTGTATGCCTTTTTCCAGCATGGTCGGCGTCAGCGCCACGCCGCCGCTACCGGTGAACTGTATGGCCTGATCGAAGCTGTCCGAGGCGATGCCCGACGCATCGTAATAGCCTTGCAAAAATTTAGTCCAATAAGGAATAGTTTCCTTTTCCAACATAAAAACCACTTTGTCGATAAACGGCAGCTGCTTTCCGGCATCAGCCAGCAAGCCTTTTTGCTTGTCTTCGGGCTCGCCGTCGGCGGGATAGGTTTCGACATGAAACAAGGGATTTTTAAGCAGGATCATGCGCCGGTTCGGGTTATTCTCCGCTATCAAATAAGGCCCGGTGCCTAGCGGAAACCAGTCCAGAGTAATATTTTTATCGGCAAGCCCCGCTTGGTCGTAAAACACATCCGCTTCCCACGGCATCGGCGAAAAAAACGGCATCGCCAACCAATAGATAAACTGAGGATATTTGCCTTTAATGCGAATGCGGTATTGATAGCGGCTGAGCGCTGTTGCTCCTTCCATAGGCAAGTCTCTAATCGCTGCCTTGGGTTTATCTTTGACCTGTTTAGAAAAATCGTCAAAGCCGACGATATAATTCTTCATGATTTCGGCTATCGGCGACTGAACTTTGGGGTGCGCCAGACGTTTGATCTGGTAAACATAATCCTCGGCGGCGAGTTCCCGCGAACCGGTGGATTTAAAGTCATACAGCGACGTAGCCGCGTCGATTTGCGCCGCACTTAACCGATGGTACTCATAATCGCCCAGGGCGTTTTTAGCCAACGCGGGATGCGGCTGGTAGCGAATATCTACTTGAATATCAATGATGTAATCGGTGAACGCAATATCGCTGTCATTTGCGCCATTGCCCAACTTTTCCCCTTTTTGGTTCAGATAAATAACTTCAGGCATACGGGCGGCGGTTAACGGCACTACTTGATAAGGCCTTTTCAGGTAATGATATTGAAACGGCGGCTCGTAAATCTGCGCGATAAAGCTATATTCAGTAGCATT
>DATBQC010000075.1:0-1886 GCA_036561065.1 Methylobacter sp.
GGATGCTAAAAATATATTTTTTGATTTTTGGAAAACTGTTAAAGATGAAGTGCCAGTTTCTAATGACGATATAAAGATACTGCGGGATGAACTAGTAGCCACAGTCCAAGAAGGGTACTCTCCTGCAACCGCACTTGCGAATGCGTTAAAAAAACTATTTGAAGAAGGTAAAGTATCGAAAGAGCCAAGTCCTGGTTATGTTTATATTGGTGAGTACATAAATAGTGAAACAAACGAACCATTATTTAACTATGTAAAGATTGGCTATACGACTTCAGGTGTCGAACAGAGAGCTCAAGCACTAAGTGGTGGGGTTGTTGGCCCACTAAAATTTGAAATGAAATACGCTTGGAAATTCAATCCAGGTTTTGCTTATATAGTTGAACAATATCTTCATGGACTCTTTGACTCACACAGGCAAATGGGTGAGTTCTTCAACAATATGGATGGATTGATCGAAGAGTGGGTCTCGGAAGTCATTACTAGTGAATATAGTGACATCTGTGAACCAACTTTAATCAATGGTCAAGTAGCACGTAACAAGTAAATCCAGGTGACGCCTACGGTGCACATGATTTAGGCGTAAGCGAACAATTTGTAATCTATAGCAGCCGCTCGAGAATAGGTACCGACCGGCTGAAATTGGCCGGAAACCGCCCTTCGGTGCAGACAATCTACCACTCGATATTTAACTGCTGTGGCTAGAGTCTCTCCCTACGGCATCGCCTTTTACCGCATGTTCCGCATAATATTTGCTGCATTCCTTTTCGCGGCCCCGAACCACCCGCTTGCCGGTTGCAGGGCCTCGCGTTTCGGTGACAACGGTATGCTGGCCCTCGTGGTGACTATCATCGTAAAAATAAATCACCACCCAGTCTTTGACGCGATCCAGTTGGTGAGCGCGCTCGGTATTTGAATATAACGCGGTAAAATGCCAACCCTTCCTGCTCGCATGCAAAATGGGCAGCCAGGCTTCGCCGGTCGGGTTGAAGCGTTTCGGCGCTATGGTCGGCAGTTCTCCGGCTTGCGCTTTTTTGCGGTATTGTTCGTCTATTTTCAACAATAATTCGACCGGCGGCTCTGCAATGGTTTGCTGCGCTTCGAAACGCGGCCTGCGAAAACCCAGGACATGGGCAAGCCAGGTTTGTACCAGGGCGATTTTTTTGGTGCTGAAGCCGGGGACTTTGTTTAAGCGGTCGTTATGCGCCGCCAGCTCCAGGGCTTCCAGGGTGTCGATATGCAGCGTTTCAATGATCCGGTGCGCCGACCTGGGGCCGATGCCCGGAATCTGTTCGAATAATGCGATGGGATCATGACCTGACTGCAAGCTTTCCAAACGGCTCATGCGCCCGGTTATCACATATTCGTTAATGGATCTGGCAATGCCTTCGCCGATTCCGGGCAGGTCCAGCAACGCCGAAAAACCCTCGCGGCCCAGTAAATCCTCGACCAGTTCGGTCATGGTTTCAATGCTCTTGGCGGCATTCAGATAGGCGCTGACCCGGAAAGGATTGGCCCTCTGCTCATCCAGTAAGTCGGCGATTTGGCGCAGTTTCGCAGCGATTTCTTTATTGGTTAGCATGACGCACAACTCGTAGGGCGGCTTCACGTAGCAAACTGCCAAACACGCTGAGCAAGATGCGTAACTCTAAAGCCAGTTCTTTTTCTTGAAAAACCTGAGCAAAAATACCGACACGCCGATAAATACCGCCCATAATGCCGGGTAGCCCCATCTCCATTTCAACTCCGGCATGTATTCGAAATTCATGCCGTAAACTCCGGCTATGAAGGTCAGTGGTATAAAAATGGACGCAAACTCGGTCAGTATTTTCATGGTTTCGTTCATTTTATTGCTGACGCTGGATAAATAAATGTCCAGCATACCG
>DATBQC010000076.1:0-1918 GCA_036561065.1 Methylobacter sp.
AAAAGCCTCTGCATCAAAATCCTGCAGATCGTCAATACCCTCGCCTATTCCAATAAAGCGAATCGGAATGTTGAACTGTTTGGCCAGCGCGAAAATAATGCCGCCTTTTGCGGTCCCGTCAAGCTTAGTCAAAGCCAAGCCGGTCAACGCTACGGTTTCGTTAAACAGTTTTGCCTGCGACAAGGCATTTTGTCCGGTGCCGGCATCCAATACCAGCAGCACCTCATGAGGCGCGGTTTCATCCAGCTTACTGATAATCCGTTTTACTTTTTTCAGCTCGTCCATCAGGTTGGATTTGGTGTGCAGGCGTCCGGCTGTATCAGCAATCAACACATCAATGCCTTTAGCCTGCGCGGATTGCACACCGTCATAAATGACCGATGCCGAATCGGCCCCGGTATGCTGAGCCACCACATGAATGTTATTGCGCTCACCCCAGGTTTGCAATTGCTCGACAGCCGCCGCTCTAAAGGTATCCCCGGCGGCCAGCATGACGCTATGGCCTTGCACCTGCAAACGTTTCGCCAACTTACCGATGGTTGTTGTTTTGCCCGCCCCGTTGACGCCGACGACCAGGATGACAAATGGTTTATCCTGTTTGGGAATATGCAGATTCTTGCTGCACGGCTGCAGCATGCTCAGCAGTTCCTGCTTTAAAGCGGCGGATAAAGCCTCGCCGTCATTCAGCTGGTGCCGTTCCACACTTTCAGTCAAACGCTTGATGATTTCCGTGGTCGCATCAATGCCTATATCAGCCATTAACAAACTGGCTTCAATTTCTTCCAGCAAATCCCTGCCAATTTCTTGTCGACCCAGAGGTATATGCGCCAATACCCCACTCAGCCCGGAACGGGTACGCTGTAACTGCGTCTTAAGGCGCAGGTATAGCGACTCGGGTTCCGGTATCCGATAAGCTTCTTCCGCTACGACTTCCGGTTGCGGCTCAAGCTCTGCGGCAGGTTTTTGCTCGTCAGCATAAGCCTGCCGGCAGTAAAAACTGATCGCAATCAACGGCAACATCAACAAGGCGGCAAACGCATTATGAGCGACAGCTGCCCATAAAGGCGCGCCGAGTTTAATGCCGATTATGCCCGAGCCGATCTGCGCCAACAGCAACACGCTCAACCATAAGCCTGCTCGTCTGACCGGTTTTGAATGATGCGCCGATGTTGCTTTCAACATCAACAAAGTGAGTACGATGAAACAAATCAACGCGCCGACTCGATGTAGCCAGTTTGCGGCAACCTGGGCATCGAATTCGATGACGCCGGTATAACCTGTGCTTAATCCGCTAAATAAGTCCAGCGCCGTTTGATAATCGGCTTCAGGCCACCATGAACCATTGCAATGAGGAAACCCCGAACAGGCTAGAGAGGCATAGTTGGCGCTGACCCAGCCGCCCAAAATAATCTCTAAAAACAACACGCCCATTGCAACTCGGGCAAACCAAGCTAATCCATTGCTGCGCACGGTTAACAGCAAAGCTGTAAGCTTAACCCGCAAGTACAGCCAATACAGCAGCCAGAAAGTCATCATACCCAACAACAAGTGGCCGGTTACGACGATCGGCATCGCATGCAGTTTTACCGCCCACATGCCTAAGGCCGCCTGTAAGCCTACCAGGAACACCAATCCCAATGAGGCCGTGATAACCGCCGGTCGGTTTTGTTGTTCTCGCCAGCAAAGCAGCGCCAACAACAAGATAGCTGCACCTAAGGTTGCCGCCAAATAACGATGGCTCATTTCCTTCCAGGCTTTGGCAATATCGGGAATTTGCCCCGGAAAGACTTCCGCCGCATGCGCCATAAATTCAACATGATCACTGACAATGGCCTGCCCATAACATCCTGGCCAATCAGGACAGCCCAACCCTGCCCCTGATAACCGGACATAGGAGCCAACTACGATAACTATTAAA
>DATBQC010000077.1:0-1620 GCA_036561065.1 Methylobacter sp.
CGGCTTTCTTGCCGGAATACCAAACCGATACATCATGTTCACCTTTGTTGGATTTGTGAGCGTAGACACTCCCCGGCATAACAGTCTGTCGGGATTCTTTGATTGTATTCGGTGCGTCTGTTGGGGCTGGTCCCATTGAGCGTAGTTCACACTTAAACCGCCGCCCTTCCAGCTTAAATTCGCTAGGTTCGAATTCCCGCAGGATGTCGTAGTTATTCAGGTCGGTGTCATTCAGCTGCACCATAATGTGCGATGCTATTCCGCGCGACATTCGACCGAATGCGAATCGTGTGTCGATTTTAAGGAACTGGAATGCTTTGAGGATGCAATCGTTGTAGCGGGGGTCTTCTGCGTCGATATCGACGTCTAACCAACCGAATTGGAGATTGAACCCTAAGTTCAGAACTCGCATTTCGGGGTCGTCGATCCAACCCTGCAAGTCAGTGTCGCGGAATTTACGCTTATACCAGTCGGATTGGTAAGGATTCTTACCCGACATCTGGAGGAAAACAGCGCCGACTTGTATGAAGTTGTTGTTTACTTGGGCTGTTATTGATCTTTGTTGATTTACGAGCTGCTCGTCGGCAGCATTGAGGGCGAACCCGCCCTTGATTGTTTCCATTGTTACCCCGTTGTCCCCCTGAAATGACTACGGCGAGGGGACTGGCCGGTCCTTATCCTCGCCGTAGTTTTTCTTGCACAGGGGGTAAGTGCGTCTCAGTATACCACGCCGGGGCCGGGCTGTCAAGACGGGTTTACATCTTCAACACGTTCAGGATTTAGCCTCTTCGCGCGGTAATTCCTTTGCATAACTGCGTTGTGGCAGCGACGGCAACGATACCAAACTCTGCCATCTGGTCTTAGCAGAATTTTGGTGTTCATGTGAGTGTAGCGGTGTCCATTGATGCAGTATTTCTTCTTAGGGCGTTTCACTTACTCCTCCGATCTTGGCTTGTATATGCTCCATCTAGCAGCTGTTTCTGGATATTTAGCTATTAATCTAGCTTTTCTTTTCTTTGTAGCTGCATTCGTAGCGCATGGCATAGAACAATATTTTTGGTATGGAACTCGTGTGCTTAGTTTTTTATTACAATTTTCGCATTTTATGTGGCGCAACTTCCATTTGTCGTTTCCATCTTTATCCTTTTTAGTGCTAGAATAAGCTATGTTTGGCATTTTTGTTCCTTCCTGTTGTGCGCCCTACCGGTGCGCTACTGGGCAGTCCGGTAGTAGTACAGCACCTGCTGGCCGCGCCGCACGGGACCCCATACGCCGGGCCGTGGCGTAGCGTGCCGTGGGCCGCCGCACCCCGCACGCGCGGGGCCGGGGCCTGGAAAGCTAGCACGATCCTTTCGTCTCGGTCAGCATCTTCAAATCCTCGACCAGTTCGTCGCGCAAGTCGAGGACGAATTCTCCCACCCATACGTCAATGGGTTGTCGAGTACCGTCTGATTCGACCACTCCCATTCGCATCGCAGCCTCGAGAATCATTACATTCACAAGGTGAATCAGCGAATTGCGAGCCAATTTGGAGTTAACCTTTAAGCGCTGCGCGGAATACAGCCACTGGAAGTACTGGCGGAACGCCATGTCGATCACCATGTAAGAAGCCGGGTCGGC
>DATBQC010000078.1:0-16586 GCA_036561065.1 Methylobacter sp.
GACCGAGCGTTCACTGTTGTCTTCACTTTTAAGCGCATTCAAATGCTGTTCGAGCTTGTTCAAATCGTCGCAAACCAGCGCCAAAATCTGACTGACCCGGTCCTGGAACTGCAAGGCGACAAAGACATCGGAGATTTCATAGTTGATCGCGTTATTTTCGGTACGCAGCAGCTCCTCGGAATCGGACAAACCGGAAGCTGCCCGACTGAAGCGCCTCAATACCGAAGCAATAATCTGCTCCGCATTACCCAAGGTCTCCTCGTCTTGCCTGGCGAATTTCCGGGAAATAGCTAAAGTATCTTCAATCGCCTCACTGACCGATTCGATGGTTTCGGTAATCTTCTTGCCGACATCGCCGGATGAGCGCGACAATTTCCGCACCTCATCCGCAACCACTGAAAAGCCGCGCCCGGCATCGCCGGCTCGTGCCGACTGAATGGCTGCGTTCAGTGCCAACAGATTAGTCTGGGCGGCAATACTGCTGACTTCCCAGGCCATTTTGCTGAGTTGTTCGGTATAGCCGGACAAGTCCTCGATTGAGCTCAGCAATTTCTCCTTGTCTTCCAACGAGGCGCCCAGCGCTTTGGTGATGGTGCCCAATTCCAGCTGGCTGTCCTTCAATAACTCGACGATGCCGCCATTGGTGTCGTTATCGCCGCCGACGGCACTTTGAGACGCCATCACTGCGGCATCAAGCCGCTTTGACAAGGCATCAAAACGTTTGGCTAAATCAGCGATGGACTCTTCGGTATGCACCCTGGCCATCTCGACTTGACTCGACCAAATGGGCAGTACTTTTTGGCATAACGAATCCAGCCCATCGATGCCTTGTTCTTGCCGTTCGGTGTCTGCCGGTTGCTGATCAAGATGAGCTTTCAAGGTATCGAAACGCAGCGCTAAATCTGCAATCTGTACTTCGACAGATGAATGCGCATCCTCGCCTTGCTCCAACTTTTCTTCCTGTCCACCGAGACGTTTTGACAGCACATCGAAACGTTGCGCCAAGTCGGTAATCAATGTCTTTAGATGCTTGCGCTCCACCTCGGCTTGCTTGGCGCAAGCCACTAAAACGGCTTCATGATGCGCATTCTGCAAGGCCTTAATAATCTCCTCATTTTTCTGTTGTAATCCTTCAAATAGACTCTGTTCGGTAGCTTGCAACGACATCCGATAGCGGTTACGGCTCCAATAACACAAACCGCCTGTCGTAATGACCAAGCCAGCCGCCATGACCCAACCGCTCATTACAAAACGGCTGGACACCGCAACGCCTAGCGTTCCTAGTGCGCCGGATGCCAATAACGGAAACACCAGCCAATATTCATTTCGATAAAATTTAATCGCTTCTTTCATATTGCAATTCCCTCAACGATCCATGATTAACAATATTTACTTACGAACAGCCGAACGAAATCCCGGTTGCGTCCAACTTTTTGGCTATGGTTTTGATTGGTTTCCGGCATACTGATAATTCCCCGTTTTTACGATAAGATTTCGCCCGCCGACATCACAATCCGGCACGACTATCCAATGGTCGAGGAGTCTGAACTTATCAGGCAACGCCCACAATCGGTGCGCCCCGAATTTGAGCAGGAATCGCCCTACACGCAGAGCGGCGAGGTTTTGTAGGGAACGGACTATAAATGCGGATGCAGAAGTGTTGAGCAATGAGCCCGGACTTATGAACAAGCTGGGCCTTGCAGTGGATTTATCGACTCGAATGAGCTGGAGGTTTGAGGCTTTCACTCCCGGTGAACAGTTTGCTTCACGCTCTCATGTGCTTGGCTTCCCTGCCGGAGTTAAGGACTTTATGTCGCTGGCTGAAATAGGTTGTAAAGATTTTCTTCGATGGATGAACGCTGCTTACAATGTTTGCAACGACCAGAAAAAACCGCCGGATTTTTTCTTCTCCAGAATTTCCTCGATACGCCCAATACAGCCACCGCAATGGCTACCAACCTGTAGATGCTCAGACAGCTTTTCTATTGAATCGTAACCGTCTCTAATGGCCTTTTTTACTTCTGCCTTGGAAACATCAAAACATAGACAAATGCACATGGTAATTCCTGATTAGGATGGATTATCAACTAAACGATGTCAGTGTCATGCTCTGACACGGGCAGGAAAAACAAAACAGGATGGAATTACGAACTAAGTATATGCAGTCAGTGTATATCCATTAATCTCTATTCGGTTTGCCCGGACACTTATCGCCAAAAGCCTAAAGCTTTCCCAGCTGAACCGGTCGATTTAGGTGTGTTTAATTTGAACGATATAGTCGGCAGTCGCAATCGGCGAATACCGAATTTGACTAAGGATTGCCCTACATTAAAACGCCGCCATGCTTATCAGGAATGGACTACAAGGAAGTGGTCTCTAGCAAGCGTCCACAGCTGTTAATAGACTTAACTCTTAAAAAATAAAGGCTAAGGGACATTATCCGGGCTTAAACACATAAACAGAATATCTGCATTTATTGCAAATTGCCCAACCTTGAATTTCCCACTTAGCCTTTCGTCTTGCGCTTGATCTTTCTTTATACCGTCATGCCGTGGGCGATAGTGTATTGCATGAGTTTGACATCGCTGTCGATATGCATTTTTTGCATCAAACGCGCCTTGTGGGTACTGACGGTCTTGCTGCTGATGCCGAGTTCCAAGGCGATTTCGTTGACCTTTTTGCCCTTGGCCAGCATGCGCAGGACGACAAGTTCCCGGCCGGACAATAGTTCATGCGGCACCAGCGGTGCAGCGGCGCTGACCTCAAAGGCGATTCTTTCGGCAATATCGCTCGCAATGTAACGCCCTCCGGATGCGACCTTGCGTATGGCCTCCAGCAGATCCTTTGGCGAACTATCCTTAGTGATATAGCCGGAAGCGCCCGCTTTGAGTTTGCGTTTGGCAATCTGGGATTCATTATGCATACTCAGCACCAGAATCGGCGGGCTATTTGAGCAATCCCTGATTTTCGCTATCAGTTCCACTCCGTGAATACCGGGAATGGTGATGTCGAGCAAAACCAAGTCAACCGTTTCATGCTGAAGGATTGCTAGCGCTTCTTCGCCGCTTCCGGCCTCCGCGCTGACCAGGATATCGTCTTCACCCTCGAAAAGCTGTTTAAGCCCCTCGCGCATCAGTGCATGATCGTCGACGATCAATAACCGTATCATAATTGTTTGCTCCATTTATTTTTTTTCTTGTTTATAAAAAAGCGGCGAAAGGCTAAGGGCAAAAGGCGAAAAAACCCAGGCTCCAACACCACCGCCCTTCGCCTTTCGTCTTCATTCCATAGGTATACGCAATTTCAATACCGCTCCGCCTGCCTTTGCATTGGCAATATCCAGCGTTCCTTTCAATATCAACGTCCGTTCATGCATACCGACAATACCGAAGGAATTGGGCCTGTCGATATTGCCCGGCTCAAAACCCTTGCCGTTATCGCACACTTCCACTTCGCAGGTACCCGCTACACTGCGCAAGGTAATATCGACACGGTCCGCGCCGGAGTGGCGCAGCACATTGGTCAGCGATTCCTGAACGATGCGGAATACCACCATGGCTCTATCTTCGTCGAGGGAAACTTCATCCGCAGGCAAATGCAATTTACAAACAATGCCGGTGCTTTCGGTATATTCCTGCACCAACCAGTCTAGAGCATAGACGATGCCGGAGCTCAACACCGCAGGCCGCAGGCGGGTAGCAAGATTGCGGACCATCAGGATAGCGCGATCCACGGTTCCGACCATTTTATGGGTCTTGTCGCGCAAATCCGAATTAGCGTCGCCAAAGCGAAAATCAAGTGTTGTAACGTTTAACCGCAGCACGTTAAGCAGCTGACCCAGCTCATCGTGAATTTCGCGGGCAATGCGTTTTCGCTCTTCCTCGCGGGCCTCTTCGCGCTTGGCCGTTAATGTGCGCAACTGGGTACGCGACTCTTCCAAACGCCGCTCGGTCGCCTTGAGTTCGGTAATATTGTGCCCAATGACCAACGCACCGATAACTTGCTTCTCTTCGTCGAATTCCGCCACCGCATGCATGTCATGACTGACCAGACTGCCGTCCGGCTCGTGCCATTCAAGCAGGATACGATCCGGCTCCCCGGTCTCCATCACACGATTAAGGCGGACCACAAATTCCTCGCACGGCATCAACGGCTTCCAAACCTCATACGGCGTCTTGTTCCATGCTGTTTCCACCGGGATTCCGGTTTGATGCTCATAGGCCGGATTGATATAAATGCGTCGGCAGTCCCGGTCGTAACGCACGATCATTCCCGGCGAGTTTTCCGCCAGCGTACGGAATTCAAGCTCGCTTTTGCGCAGCATAGCCTCCATGCGCTTGATACCGGTAACGTCGTGGCTGATCGAAAGCACGCTCACTGCCCGGTTATCCTCATCGAATTCCGGTACTAGCGACATGATGCGGTAAGCAGGCTTACCCTCTTGATCCGTCATTTCCGTCAGCAATTCGTCCGTTTCGCCCGAATTCATCGCCTGTTGTAAGCGTGCGGTATATTCCTCGGCGGAAGGCGATATCACCCACCAGCATTCCAGCGGGGTTTTGCCCAATGCTTCGGCCATTCCTATGCCAACCGCTCCCATGTAGGCCTGGTTGAAATAGACCCGCCGGCAATCGCGGTCATAGCGCGCGATCGCGTCAGGAGAATTTTCAGCCAAGGTGCGGAATTCGCGTTCGCGGCGCACCAGTTCCTGTTCCAGCCGTTTCTGCTCGGTGTAGTCACGGCTGATCGCGATGGCTCCGACAACTTCGCCGTGATCATCTATCTCCGGGGCAAGCCGGATCAAACAATGGAGAGTGTTGTCATCCACAACCGGTTCGCTGATCATCTCGAATTCTGCCGGTTCTCCGGTAGCGATGACGTGTTCCAGCAATTTCTGATAGCGCAGCATGGCCTCGCTTTGAGGACGCAACTCGTCCGGGCGCCTGCCCATCGTCGCTGCCGTAGCCACTCCCAATGAGCGTTCCAACACCGGGTTCATGTAAAGTATCCGTGTTTCACGGTCGTAACGAATGATGCTATCCGGCGCATTTTCGGCCAAGGTGCGGAATTCGCGCTCGCGCAACGCAAGCGTCTCTTCCGCGCGCTTGCGCTCTTCGATTTCCTCGCGCAACAAACGGTTACTGGTACTCAGTTCGGCAGTACGATGCATAACCCGCTGTTCCAGCTCCATCTGATGTTCTTGCAATTGCGCGTTCTGTGCTTGCAACTGCCGCTGCATAGTTCTCAAGTTGAGATGAGTACCCACCCTCGCTACAACTTCATCAATCTGCATGGGCTTGGTAATGTAGTCGACGCCGCCCACTTTGAAGCCGGTGATTTTATGTTCGGTCTCAGCAAGGGCTGTCATAAAAATCACCGGTATATCGGCTGTATCGGCATTAGTCTTTAAGCGACGACAGACTTCAAAGCCGTCCATTTCCGGCATCATCACATCCAACAGAATTAAATCCGGTTTTACGAAAGCGGCCCGTTGCAGCCCCTCCATACCGTCTTGGGCAACCACCAATCGGAGACCTCGGTTTTCCAGACTTTCCACGACAACGCCCAGATTAATCGGGGTATCGTCGACAATCAAAATGGTAGGGCTATTGGCTGTAATAGGCGCTAAGTCGATCATTGACTACTCCTTTCCAATATGGCATCGAACTCGGCATATGGCATGGGTTTCCCGAACAGGTAACCTTGCGCCGTAAGACAGCCGTTCATGTTCAGGTAATCGGCCTGTTCGCGGGTTTCGACGCCTTCGGCAACCAGTTCTAGGTGCAGGGCTTGGGCGATAAAAATCATGGCTTTGACCAGCTCGGCCTTGTCCTGATCGCCGGGAATATCACGTACAAAGGACTGATCGATCTTGATCTGGCTGACCGGAAAGCGGTTCAGGTAACTCAGCGCCGAATAACCGGTGCCGAAATCGTCGATGGAAAGCGCCAGTCCCATGGCGTCGAAGGCATTCAGCACATCGAGAATTTCGTTACTGTCATCCAGCAACAGACTTTCAGTGATTTCCAGCTTCAGCCATTCCGGCTTGCACTGCGTTTCCTGCAAGATGCGCTGCACTGAGGTCAGCAGATCATTCTGGAGAAATTGGCGAGTGGAAAGATTGACTGCGACCTTGAACGGTATCGAACGGCCGGTGTTCCAGTTCACGGCAGCTTGGCAGGCCGCCTGCAGCACCCACTCGCCGATGCCGACGATCAGACCGCTGTCTTCCGCCATCGGAATGAATTTATCCGGCGACATCATACCGTCTTTCCCACGATTCCAGCGCAGCAGCGCCTCGGCTCCGATCATTCGACCAGTGGACAGATCGACTTGCGGCTGGTAATACAATTCCAGTTCATCATTACTGCACGCATAGCGCAACGCAACTTCCAACGCCATGAGTTCGGCAGAATGTGCAGTGAGCTCCTGGATATAAAACTGAAAATTATTCCGTCCCAGCTTCTTGGCATGGTACATCGCCAAATCGGCATACCTGAACAAGGCGTCGATGTCGGTACTGTCATGCGGATACAGAGCGATGCCGATGCTGGTGGAAATAAACAACTCCCTGTCGGAAACATGGAAGGGTTGCTCAAAGACTTTAACAATTTTGTCTGCGATTGGCACCGTGTCGGTATCTGTTCCCAATAGCGGCAGCAAAATCGCAAATTCGTCCCCCCCCAGACGGGCAACCATGTCGCAAGTGCGCATACAATGCTGCAACCGCTCGGCGGCGGCGCTCAGCAAGAGGTCCCCCATATCGTGCCCGAGCGCATCGTTGATATTCTTGAAACGATCCAGATCCAGCAGCATCAAGGCAAACCGGTAGCCGTGCTGGGAAGCGTCGTTAATAGTTTGCTGCATGCGCTCGGCTAACAGCGCCCGGTTGGGCAGCTTGGTCAGCGCGTCATAAAAAGCCAGACGATGGATATTGCGCCGGTACTGATCGATCTCGGTAATGTCACGGCCCACGGCCAACACGCTGACCACTTCGCCATCGGCGCTGAACTCGGGAGTCAGGCTGATATAGCTGACAATCTGACGGCCCTCAGCCGATTGCCAGGACAATTCGAAATCAGTCAATTGTGCATCGGCAAATATCTGTCTGATGCGTTCCTCGTAATCGACCGCCGAATTGCCGCCGGGAAACTCGGTCGGCGTGCGGTTGAGGATTTGCTCGACTTCCCCGCCCAGCTCTTCGATCATTTTAGGATTGGCGTATAGGCGTCGACAGTTTTGATCGTAGCGGGCAATGGTATCCGGGGTATTTTCCACCAGTGAGCGATACTGACGCTCGCTTTCCTGCAACGCGACTTCGGCACATTGCCGCACGTCGATTTCCGCCTCAAGCGAACGGTTGCTGGCGCTAAGCTCGGCAGTACGCTCCGCCACCTGCTGTTCCAGATATTGCCGATGCTGCTGCAACTGCCGGTTTTGCACCTCAAGCTGCTTCTGCATCAAACTCAGCTTAAGGTGAGTATCCACTCTGACCAGCAGTTCGCCGATATGTAAAGGCTTGGTAATGTAGTCGACTCCGCCTGCCTCGAATCCCGCCAGTTTGTCATCTTCCTCCAACAAGGCGGTCATAAAGATCACCGGAATATTCCGGGTATCGGCATTGGCTTTTAAACGCCGGCAAATTTCAAAGCCGTCTTGTCCCGGCAGCATCACATCAAGCAGGATAATATCGGGCTGAACTAAAATAGCACGCTGCAAGCCTTCTTCACCTTCCTGGGCGATAACCACCCGGTAGCCGCGAGCTTCCAGATGTTCAACTGCCACACCCAGATTAGCGGGAATGTCGTCAACAATCAAAACAGTGGACGTTGCAGAATCGATGTCATTGGTCATGTAGGATTCCTGGTAACTATTCGGCCGCTAATCAACATGGATAAGGCGAAAGGCAAAGGGCTAAAGGCAAAAAAACCTCGGCTTCAACACGCACGCTCTTAGTCTTTCGTCTTTCGTCTTTCGTCTTTCGCCTTTCGCCTTTTGTCTCACTCTTATGTTCTCAGTGTTCATCTGTGTCGATCTGTGGCCGAGTAGTTTCGATACCGTTAATATAACGTTCCACCAAATCCAGAATTGCTTTGGATTGGTAGCCTTGTGCTAAAGCGCGTAACTGTGCTGCAAACAGGCGATAGCGTTGGTCAAGCTCCTCCAAATGCGTGGCGTACCGAATAATATCGCGCATGCCGCCTTCCTGAGCCAGACGGTGCAAAATATTCATTTCATCCAGCGGCGGCGCGATCAGTGATTCATTGAACCGCTGTTGCGGCAGTCCTCCGGTTTCAGGTAGCGCGTAAATCCAATCGAGTTTTAATAGAACGGCAAGTTGCGCCATCAGTCTTTTTATGTCGATAGGCTTGGACAGAAAAACGTTGACCCCGGCTTTCATGGCTTCGGCAACATCGTAGCCGGAAGCGCTGGCCGAAACAGCGATAATCGGCGTTTGCCCAAAACCCGGCAAGCGGCGCAAACGGCGCACGGTTTCAAGTCCGTCCATTTCAGGCATGACCATATCCAGCAAAATAAGATCAGGCATTTGAGTCTCAACGCTATCCAGACATTCCCTGCCGTTTGCCGCCTCGAAGGTTTCAAAACCCAATCGGCTGAGTATATCAATCAGCAATGCCCTGTTTTCATTAACGTCATCCACCACCAGCACACGCCGGCGCAAACCTTGATATCCTGCGACATGCTGTTCGTCGGCCATGATGTCCCCACAGACTTCAACAACCGGGGCGTCGAGATCGAACCAAAAGGTACTGCCCTCGCCGACCCGGCTGCTAACCTGAATATCACTGCCCATCAGCCTGATTAGCTCACGGCTGATCGGTAATCCCAGGCCGGTGCCGGTGCGGTGCAGCCTGTCTCCCGCTTGCTCAAAAGCCCGGAAAATAGTTTCCAGTTGCCCTGCATTAATACCGATACCGTTGTCCTGAACTTCGAAGCGTAACAACCCATGCGCTTCTTCTCCCTCTGGAGAGGGCTTTTTCAGTACCGTGACCTTCAGAGTGACCTTACCTCGTTCGCTGTATTTAACGGCATTGGACAGCAAATTGAGCAGCACCTGTCTGAGTCGAGTCTCATCGACGCGTATCCCTGCGGGTACATCCGCGGCAACGTCGCAAACAAACACCACCTCCTTTTGTTCCGCTTTGATAGTGATGATGCCGGCAAGATTGCGCAGGAAGCGATGCAGCGGAACATCGCTCAAGTTCAGCTCCTGCTTGCCCGCCTCAATCTTGGCGAAATCCAGAATATCGTTGATCAAGTTCAGCAAATAGTCGCCGCTTTGCTGTATCACATTCAGCATCGCACTTTGGCGTTCATTACCCCTGTTTTCCCCCAGCAATATTTGTGAATAACCCAAAATGCCGTTCAACGGCGTACGCAGTTCGTGGCTCATCCTCGCCATAAATTCGCTACGCAGTTTCGCCAGCCGCTCCGCTTCGGCTAAAGCATCTTCACGCGCAGTCTCCATGGCTTTACGATCACTGATGTCGCGGGATATGCCCACAGTTCCGAGCACGCTGCCATCCTCGTCCAAAACCGGCGCTTTGAACGTTTCTACCCAGAAAACGTCATTGCGCACATCGACAAAGGGTTCTTCCACAGTCTTGCGCTGGCCGGTGGACATCACCTCCGAATCGCTGGCGAGGTAAGACTCGGCATATTCGCGCGGCCAACAGTCCAGATCGGACTTGCCGACCAAATCGTTCACACTGTGGGCGCAGGCGAGTGCCATCGCCTGATTGACGACCAAAAATCGGCTTTCCTTGTCTTTAAGCCAAGCCCGCATAGGCAGCGTGTCGATCAGTGTGCGCAAATAGCGCGTCTGCTGCCGCAACTCTTCGGTACGCTCCAGCACCCGTTGTTCCAGATCGGCATTGAGTGCGCGAATTTCATCCTCGGCTTGTTTACGTTCTGTGATGTCGCGCACCAGCGCGAGGCCGTAGCTTTTACCGGCGTATTCGAACTGACTGGCGTTGATCTCGACCGGGAATCGGCTGCCGTCCTTGCGGCGGTGGACAGCTTCGAAAGCTTGCGAAGCCTCATCGACCGGTCTTTGCAAAACTTCCCTCACCATTTCGAGCGTCCAACCAGGGCCGATGTCCATGACCGACATCGTCAGCAGTTCGTCGCGGCTGTAACCGAGCGCCCGGCAGGATTCGTCGTTGACGTAAAGAAAACGTGCGTTTTCGTCCGACAGATAGGCGGCTTCATGAACTTTGCCCAATGCCTGACTCATCAGCGCGATGTCATGCTCGGCACGCTTACGTTGAGTGATATCGATAAAAGTCACTATAACTTGGTTAATGTCACCTTCTTTGCCGAAAACCGGATCGGCATTAACCAGCACCCATACATCCGGTTCATAACCGGGGCGATGCACACCTAAAACATAATTTTTGAGCGCTTTGCCCGATACCAAAACTTTGTTTACCGGGTACTCGTCCGGAGATGCAGCACGGCCATCTTCGTGGAAAAAATGCCAGGCCGGACCAATCGCCGTTTTTCCATACAATTGGTCTTCCGAAAGCCCAAGTATTTCCTGCGCCATTAGATTGGATGTGAGGATTTGCGTATCGGCTCCATGCACAACCACTGCGACCTGGATCTTCTGGATCAAAGTCCGGTATTTCTCTTCACTCTCCCGCAAGGCTTGTTCCGCCAATTTGCGCTCGGTGATGTCGCGGCCGATAGCTAGCACTCCAATGACTTCGCCGTTCTCATCGCACTCGGCAATCATGCGGATGCTGTGAACCAGATGCAAGTTGCTATACGGAGCCGTCACTATCTTTTCGATTTCGCCGATCTTCCCGCTGGTGAGAACGGCATCCAAAAGCTGTGCATAATCGTCGTACTCGCCATTGGGAAACCGTTCGCGGACTGTCGTGCCCAGCATTTTTGAGGCGATGGTGCCTAAGGTTTTTTCGAGCACCGGGTTGACGTAAATGACTCGACCCTCCTGGTCGTAACGGACAATATTGTCCGGTAAACTTTCCGCCAAAGTGCGGAATTCGCGTTCGCGAGCGATCAGCTCTTCTTCGGCGCGCTTGCGCTCGGTGATGTCGTGAAATGTGGTAACGACGGCGTGCGGACTGCTTGCCCCTTCGATTAACAGCGGCTGCGAATTGATAGAAATCCAAACGATTTCACCATCCGTCCGGTACAAGCCCATCACTACGTCAAACTGCGCTTGGCCGGTACGCAAGGTCATCATCGCGGGGTGTTGGTCGCCGGGAAACGGTGTTCCGTCCTCATAAATAGTCGACCAAGGCGGTTGCTCCAAAGACCTGCCAAGCACTTGTTTTGTAGATAGGCCTAGTGTTTTCTCGGCCGCCGGATTGAGCGAGATAATTATGCCGCTAGACTCCTGCAATACCATGCCTTCGCTCATAGCCGTCACCACTGACCGGTAAAGCGTTTCGCTCTTTTTCAAGGCGTCTTTCGACCGCCGCAGGCGCACCAGGAAAAAGCCGGAGCCAACCAACATGACGATGCTGCCGCCAAGTACGGTCCATAGCCAGCGCTGTTCGAGCGATTGATGTTTAAGTTCCGTCGCTTGCTGCTGGTTGCGGCGGTTCAGTTTGTCGATTTCGCGCTGTTTGCTTTCGCTTTGGTAACGCTGGGTAAGGTCGAGCATACGCTTGCCGGCATTGTCGCCGGCGGCCTTGGCCGACAACTCATCCGCTTCGGTGTCTAGCCGGTAGGCTTGGCGATAGTCGCCTCGGGCAGCGTAGATTGCGGACAAACGCCGGGCGCTTTTACTTAAATAAACCGTGAAATTAATTTCCTTGGCCAAACGATACGCGTTTTTGGCATCGGCATCCGCTTCAGCAATCTTGCCTAAGTCCTGATAATTCGAACTGCGTTTGAGCAATGTCCACCACAGCCCGATTTTATTGTGGCGTTGCTGATATATCGCCTCAACCTCGTCGAGAATCCGTATTGACTCTGCAACTTGGCCTTGCTTGCGTATATTCTCGGCTAGTACGAATAAGCTACGGCCAAGATAGAACGGTGCGCCTGCTGTGCGGTAAAGCGTAATGGATTGCTTGATTAATCGTTCCCCGACTTGGAAATCGCCAAGATTGCTGAGCATGGTGCCTATTCCGAGCAAGGCGGTGCCTTCGAGTATTTTCGAATGCGCGGCCCTGGCATGCTTAAGCATTTCGGCATAATTGTCACGGCCTTCCGCATGACGTCCATTCTGGTCATAAGCAACGGCCATGCCTTGGTAGGCATAGGCCAACACCCAGTCGTCGTTGCCGCGCTTGGCAATTTCCATGGCCTGCACGGCGATGGCGACGGATTCCTCGGGCATTTCCATACGGGTGTACATCATGGAAGCGCGAAGCATCACCTCTGCCAGCAGATCCGGCCGGTCGACGCCATCGAGAATTGCCATACTGTGAGTATCGGCGGCAATCATCGCGTCGATATTGCCCTTGTTGACCGCATCCAAGGCGATAACAATATCCGCCTCAGCCTGACCAGCCTTATCCTCATGTTGTTTGGCCAAGTCGAACGCCTGTTGCGCATGTGCGGCGGAAATATCGGTCTCTCCAAGGGAATTTTCGATGCGCGCCAGCAAATTCAGCAGCCGCACCCGGTCGGAAGGCGTCGCATCGTCGGGAAGCTCGGCTTGCAAGTGCTTGGCCTCAGCATAAGCGTGCGGCACGTCGTTTTCCAGCAACTGACGGATGCTGCCCGCCTTGCTGCGCCATTGCGCCAGGGCATCGTCGGCATGCGCCAAATCCGGTGCCAACATTAACAACCCGAATATCACTATTAACGCGATGTTACGTAGAGTTTCCACCCCACGCTTTTCTCTTAACTTAATGGCAGGATGTAGGCCGGAATAAGGCGGCCCGGCGTCAGCCAAGTGGGCGTTACCTACATGGATGTAGGTAAGGGGCGTGAGCAGGAGCGGAAGCTTTTCCGGCAATCGGAGCGCCGGAAACGCCAGTCCTGCGCTTAACGCGCGGACAGGCTTATTCCGGCCTACGTCGAGATGTGTATAACGACGAGCGCTCCGGCGTGGGAATTCAGTCCGCAACGCTGGAGCGTCCTGCACGGCGTTCCCACGCAGAGCGTGGGAACGATAAGAACGGCCCACCGCCGCCATTAAAACCTTACAGTCATCGTCGCGCCAAACTGGGTATCGTTAACCCAGACGGTCTGCGGCCTGGTTTCCACACCGAAATAAGAACTGCGCAAAGTATTCAGTAAGTTCATGCCTTCAATCGTGAATGAAAAATGCTTATTGATGCGATAGCCCACCGAAGCATCCAACCAGCCGTAGCCGTTCGTATAAATCGGTAACGCGCCGACGCCGACGATATTAGTTATACCGCTCAGGAAAGTGTCGCGCCAATTATAGGCAATTCTCGCCGAAATTGGGCCTTTCTCGTACATGCCGATCAGGTTGTAGCTGTGTTTGGACAGGTTTTGCAGCGGCACGTTTTGGCCCAAGATGCTGCTGGGGGTTTTGCTGTCGATATAGGTGTAATTGGCCTGTGTGCCGAATCCTCGCATCCAGCTTGGCAGGAAGTCGTAAAACTGCTGGTAGCCGACCTCAAAACCGTTAATAGTCGCGGATGAACCGCTCTGCGGCCGGCTGACCTGATAAGTCAAACCGTCGTGAACCTCAGGATTGCTGACAGTAGTGACAAAACCGTCAACCTGTTTAAAAAAGCCGGTGATATAGACCGAGGTGGTCGGATCGAAGTATTTTTCCACCGCCAAATCGAAATTGTCGGAACGAATCGGCTTCAAGGCGGGATTGCCGGCCGAACCGTTTTGTTGCACGGAGTTCAATGTCAGCGAAGGCGAAAGCTGGTTGAAATCGGGCCGAGTCACCGACTTGGACGCCGCACCGCGCAAGAACAGCCCTTTCAACAACTCGTAGCGCAGATTAATGCTGGGCAATGCGTCGAGGTAGGTGTTGTCGAGTGCAATCGGCGATGTGCCAGCAGTACCGGGGAGCGATTGGTAACCCGATACTTGGTCGCGCGTTTCCACTAGGCGTACCCCAAAATTGCCGTCAACAGCGTGCTTATTGCCTTTGAAATGAGCCATCAGATAGCCGGAATGCGTATCTTCGGCTATCGTCCAAGTGCCGAGCGGGTTGCTTGTGGGGATTGCGGATGTAACTCCCAAAGCATTGCGCACAGCTTCGACATCGCGCGCAGCCGCTGGGTTGCCGACCGGGAAAGCGCTGTAAGGGCTGGAAATCGTTAGACCGGAGGCATTCGCCACCGGAACGTTCGGCGACGAGAAAACGACTTGCCCCGGCGCATCGGTCGCATTGCGCTGCGCATAACGCAGCCCTGCCGACAGCGTATCGATGAATCTGTCGCCGAAGCTGTATTCGCCGCCCAATTGTCCGGCCCACAGTGTGCCGTCGAACGGTCGGCCGGCATAGACCATGCCCGCCGAATTAAAGCCTGCGCCGGTCAGTGCGTTGTTCAGGCCGGAAACGTCTTGCGCCAGGCTGGTCGCCGTGCCGTTACGAGTAATGACTGAATAAAACAGATTGTTATAGCTCTGTGTATAACTCAGGTCCGATTTCAAGGTCAGTGCGCCACTGCTCCAATTTCCGCCTATCGCCAATTGCGTCGTCCGATCCAGGGTGTCGCGCGCCGAGCCCCAGTTGGAAATGCCGGGATTGGTCCAGGTCATGCTTTGTACATCCCGGCTTCCCGGAAACAGCGAGACGCTGCCGGCATCGAAACTGGTCGACGGGTTCATAAATAACTGGTAACCGTCCTGCCAAGTCTTGAATTGAGCATGATGGGCTTCCGCATATAAATCCCATTTCTCGCTCGGCCGCCATTGCAGAATCATGCTGCCACCGATACGTTCCCGCCGGCCGCGCGTCACGGTATCTATCGCTCCGTTGGGCGCGACTGCGGGCTGACCGTTCAGACTGATAGCCCTGGGATTGCCGAAGCTGTTCTGATCTTCGCGCCAAGCCCGTTCTTGATAAGCTGCGCTCAATAAGGCGCCGAACTCTCCAAAACTTTCGCTCCGCCAGCGGTCGCTAAGTAATGTGGAGAATTGCGGTCGCTCGTCGTTAACCAAATCGCCGTAAATGCCCCGCGCCGAACCGAGTAGTTGACGCCCGTCAAAGTCGAACGGACGGCGCGTCCGTAAATCGACAGTGCCGCCAACGCCGCCTTCGATATGATTAGCTGAAGACGTTTTGTAAACATCGAGGCCGGCCAGCATTTCCGAGGGTATATCGGCAAAATCCAGGTTTCGTCCCGATCCTGCGGTGAAAACTTCCCGTCCGTTTAATAGTGTTTCCATCTGGGTGAGTCCGCGAATCGCCACACCGGCGCCTTCGCCGCGGTCACGAAGAATCTGTACGCCGGTGACACGGGAAAGCGCGTCGGTGACATTGATGTCGGGAAGTTTGTTGTTGATGCTGTCGGCGACCACCGAATCGACGATTTCCATCTTGTCGCGCTTGATCTCTTGCGCAGATGCAAGGCTGGCGCGCTTGCCGACAACCTGAATATCTTCAAGAGCGATAGTTCCGCCATCGTCGGAGGAACTATCGCTCTGAGCAAATGCCGGCACCGACTTGGCGACAATCAGCGTCAAAAGGCCAAGCCTCGATAAATGTTCCAGTCTTGTATACATAAATTGAGGACTCAATCCCACTTGTCAGCACTATTTTAAATTATACCGAAGCGGTTTTATGCCGTCTCCACACGAGGTGTACGGCGGCTTTGCTTCCGCAATTAACGCGCCTTCTAGAAAACAACCTAAGCCGCATCTCCGGCATGGACTGCCCTTAATCCTGTAATCCAAGGACGAAACAAAACAAAATGAATACTATAGATTGTAGCTTTATAGTGTTCATTTTGGCTAGATGTGCAGCCCATTTACAACAAAAAGGACCAGTAACAATGAGAGTTGCTTTTGCCAAGGCACTGAAAAACACTAGAAAATCGCGAGGGCTAACTCAGGAAGATTTCTCCGACGTTTCCAGTCGAACTTACTTGAGCATGTTGGAAAGAGGCAAAAAAAGCCCTACTCTGGATAAAATCCAGATCATCGCTCAAACCATCGGAATTCATTGCTTGAGTCTGATGACTCTGACTTACATGTACAGCGAAAAGGAAAAAGACCTGGACACGCTGCTGTTGCGTATCAAAAACGAAGTCGAAAGCGTGGAGCATAAAAAAAGGAACCGCCAGGACGACTCAACTTAACCGTTTTAAAACACAATGCGAGAGGCATTTGCTCACACGGATTCGTTGTTTGCCTGTAAAAACTGAAGCGCTAAAACTAATCAATCTTACAATTTGATTCTAAGGGAAGGACCAATATGGAAACAAAACAATCTGAAGGCCTACTGTATCTACTTCGCTATTTTACAGAGTTACATTACAACCGCACTTATATATATGTTTTGCCCGAGCGACGCAATGCGGCAACGATGAAATAATTTTGTCACTACGCCGGAATTTAATCGGCGTTGGGTGTAGAACTCGCATATCAAGCTGACTGTCGCCGAACATCGATAGTTGTAAGTAGTTGTACGGGTTCATCATGCCCCT
>DATBQC010000079.1:0-2094 GCA_036561065.1 Methylobacter sp.
TGGTACATTACCTACTCATCAAATAATAGGTATGGCTACTGCTTTTAGAATCGCACATGACTTAATGTTGAGTGACTATCAACACAGCACACGCCTGGAGCAGATTTTAGTTGACCAACTCACTCAACTTGAAGGCGTCCATTTCAACGGTGATCAAAAACATAAGTTGCCCAATATAGTTAACGTCAGTTTTGATCAAGTGGGCTCTGATTCTTTAATTATCGCGTTAAGAGATGATATGGCTATTGCATCAGGATCAGCTTGTAATAGCGGCACTATTGAGGCGTCACATGTGCTCAGAGCTATGGGAATTGAGGGCGACAGACTCTATGGCGCAGTGAGAATCAGTTTTGGCCGGTACACGACTGAAACAGACATTCAACAGGCAGGGCAGCGCATTTGTGAAGAAGTTACCCGCTTAAGGCAACTTGCATTGGAGTAGGGTGACAATATGCTGGGTAAAAAAGTCCTTAACAATTTATATTGGCACAGCAGTTTAACGACTGCGCAAAATACGCAAGTGCAGCAGCATATCGCCGAAGCGGAAAAATTGGCCAGCTTACAAGCGGGTACTGATTACAATATTGTGAAATATGATATTAATGGTCAGGCGCTGTCATTATTGTGGTATCCGGGCTTTTTTAACGATCCTTTTCCAGCGCTAGAGAAAAGCTATCGTATTGACCTGAAGTTCAAGCGTATCGAAAAACGTAGCTATCAGGCCTCATTGAATCCCCCCATTCTGCACCGTAAAGAATTACTGCTTAGCCAGGATGATCCGCACAGCCCGCCATTTCGCGAACTGACAGCGACCGCCGAACAGCTCGGTCTATTCGAAAATCCCATTCATATTGGCTTTAAACAAGCTTGGGAAAACCTGATTGCCGAAAAAGGCTTTCAACTTGTTGATCATCAATTTGTACCAATTGGTAATTTGGAAACTAATGATGAGCAGCAATCCTTCGAACCAACATCAAGCACAGCCATTGCCAGACATTTAACTGCGCTGTCTCGCAGCAACTTGTCTGCGCCGATGCAATGCCTGGCTCGGCATGGCTTTTTAGATGGGATATCGACCGTATTCGATTATGGTTGCGGTAAAGGTGACGATATTCGCAATTTAACCGCCAACGCAATTCCAGTTTCAGGCTGGGATCCTCACTATGCAGCAGATCAACCCAAACATCCGGCCGATATTGTTAATCTGGGCTTCGTTATCAATGTCATCGAAAGTTATCAAGAGCGTCTTGAGGCATTACGGGGGGCTTATAGCTTAACTCAGCAGGTCTTAGTTGTATCGGCGATGCTGGTTAATCAAAATGCATTTAGAGGCCTGGCGTTTAATGATGGCGTAATCACACAACGCAATACCTTTCAAAAATACTTTACGCAAACAGAGTTAAAAGAATTCTTGAGTGACACTTTAGAAACGGATGCCATTCCGGTCGCACCAGGCATTTTTTTTATATTTAAAGACCAAGATGCCGAACAACGCTTTTTGCTCAATCGACAACGCAGTCACCGGAATGTCCTTCGCCTATCGCACCGCTCATCAAATCCCGCATTACCCAAGCTATCGCGTAACGAGAAAAAATATCTTAACTTTAGGCATCTGATTGATCCTCTGTGGCAACAAACCTTGGAGTTGGGACGTTTACCCGAAAAAACCGAGATAGCCCAACTGATAGAGCTAATTCAAAGCTTTGGAACCGTCAATAAAGCCTTGGGCTTTATGCTAGATCATTATGACGAAGCGATTTTAGAACAAGCAAGACAAAGCCGTATCGGCGACTTGCTAACTTATTTTGCTTTGCAGACCTTTTCTAAAAGAAGACCCTATAAACACTTAGAAACAATATTGCAAAAAGACATCAAAGCATTTTTTGGCGATTATAAAAATGCCATGGCAACAGCTCAATCGGTTTTATTTCAAATAAGCAAAGCTGAACTCATCGCATCGGCCTGTCAGCAAGCTACCGAGCAAGGCTTAGGCTACCTGGACGAAGACGATGCTTTGCATCTACACACCAGCATGGTAGAACGCTTACCTGCACTATTGCGAATTTATATCGGTTGCGCAACGATACTCTATGG
>DATBQC010000080.1:0-3730 GCA_036561065.1 Methylobacter sp.
GGTGTACATCACCTTGTTGTTTCTTTATTTTCAAGGCTGTGCCTCATCAATTTTCTGATAGCAACCTTTTTTGCAGATAAGATACACGGCGTCGTACATCATTCGCTGGATCGCATTTGCACGACTTTATTCTGTTATCTGAATTCAGTCGACATCGTCTAATATTACGAGAAAGCTAAGTAAAAATACTTACGACAAGTCAAGATAATAAACCTAAACACTAGATGTCGCAAACGCACATTTTCTCAACCAAAAAATCCCCAATTATTCACAAACCATGGCTTTCGCTCGCGCTCTACCCCTCCCACAATGTATAATGCACGGTTATTTTTCACTGAGTTATAAGGTGTGGTCTATGAAAATTCTCCAGGAAGCGCTGACGTTTGATGACGTTTTATTAGTGCCTGCGCACTCGACTGTGCTGCCACGCGACGTAGAGATGAAGACCCAGCTGACGCGGGGCATTACGCTGAATATCCCGTTGGTCGCTGCGGCGATGGATACGGTGACCGAAGCACGGCTGGCGATTGCGATTGCCCAGGAAGGCGGTATCGGCATTATCCACAAGAATATGACGGCCGAGCAGCAGGCGCGTGAAGTGCGCAGCGTTAAAAAATACGAGAGCGGAGTGATTAAAGATCCGATCACGGTTTCGCCGGATGTGAGCATACGGGACGTTATCACGTTAACCCGCTCCAAAAATATTTCCGGCGTGCCGGTGGTTGATGGCGATAAGTTGGTTGGCATTGTGACCAGTCGCGATTTGCGCTTTGAGACGCGCTTTGACGAGCCGGTTTCCAAAGTCATGACGCCCAAAGAGCGTTTGGTCACGGTCAGCGAAAATGCCGACCGCAAAGAAGCGATTGCGCTGCTACATAAGCATCGTATCGAAAAGGTGCTGGTGGTCAATGACGCCTTCCATTTGCGCGGCATGATTACCGTAAAAGACATACAAAAAGCCAAAGATTACCCGATGGCATGTAAAGACGAACAGGAACGCTTACGGGTCGGTGCGGCTATCGGTACCGGGCAGGGCACGGAAGAGCGCGTTGCCGCGCTGGTTGAAGCTGGTGTGGATGTGATTATCGTCGATACCGCGCACGGCCATTCCCAAGGTGTGCTGGATCGGGTGCGCTGGGTTAAGCAGAACTATCCTGATGTACAGGTGATCGGCGGCAATATTGCGACGGCGGCTGCGGCGCTGGCCTTGGTTGAGGCGGGCGCGGATGGCGTTAAGGTCGGCATCGGCCCCGGTTCTATCTGTACGACCCGTATTATTGCCGGTGTCGGCGTGCCGCAAATTACCGCAGTCAGCAATGTCGCCGATGCGTTAAAAGGAACCGGCGTGCCGTTGATTGCCGATGGTGGTATCCGCTATTCCGGCGATGTCGCCAAAGCGCTGGCTGCAGGTGCGTATGCTGTGATGTTGGGCGGTTTGTTTGCCGGCACCGAAGAAGCGCCGGGAGAGATTGAACTGTTTCAGGGCCGGTCATATAAGTCCTATCGCGGCATGGGCTCTTTGGGTGCGATGTCGCAACAGCAAGGTTCCAGTGATCGTTATTTTCAGGAAGAAACCGATTCGGCTGAGAAATTGGTGCCGGAAGGCATTGAAGGCCGGGTGCCGTATAAAGGCAGTTTGCTCGCGGTTATCCATCAGTTGCTGGGCGGTATTCGTGCCAGCATGGGTTATACAGGCAGCCAAACCATTGCAATCATGCATGAAAAGGCGCAGTTTGTGCGGGTGTCCAGCGCCGGTATGCGCGAAAGCCATGTGCATGATGTGACTATCACTAAAGAAGCGCCTAATTACCGGATGGAGTGAGTTTAGGCGAAAGACGAAAGGCGAAGGGCTAAAGGTTAAGATTGATCTAATTTGAAGCACGGTTTTTTCGCCTTTAGTCCTTTGCCCTTCGCCCTTAACCTTTCGCCTGATTTAAAAGAGTTCTATCGTGAAACAACAATCTCCAAACATCCACACCCACAAAATCCTGATTCTGGACTTCGGCTCGCAATACACCCAGCTTATTGCACGGCGCATCCGTGAAATCGGCGTTTATTGCGAAATTTTTTCTTGCGAATGCGATGCTGAACAAGTCAAAAAATTCGCTCCCAACGGCATTATTTTATCCGGTGGCCCGGAAACGGTAACCAGCGGCGATACGCCCAGGGCTCCGCAAATCGTTTTCGAACTGGGTGTTCCGGTGTTGGGTATCTGCTACGGACTGCAAACCATGACGGAGCAGCTGGGCGGTAAGGTCGAAAGTTCCGATCATCGGGAGTTCGGCTATGCGCAAATCCGCGCGCGCGGTCATTCAAAATTACTGAACGGTATCGAGGATCATTTATCGCCGGAAGGCTTCGGACTGTTGGATGTTTGGATGAGTCACGGCGACCGTGTAGTTGATTTGCCGACCGGTTTTACGCTGATAGCCAGCTCCGATGGCGCGCCGATAGCCGGTATCGCTAATGAAGCCCAGGGTTTTTACGGTTTGCAGTTTCATCCCGAAGTTACTCATACCAAACAAGGCGGACGGATATTGTCGCGTTTTGTGCTGGAAATTTGCGGTTGTGAAGCTTTGTGGACATCCAGCAATATTATCGAAGACAGCATTGAGGTCGTTCGTAAAACGGTCGGCACCGACCATGTGGTTTTGGGCTTGTCAGGTGGCGTTGATTCGTCGGTTGTTGCTGCATTGTTGCACAAGGCCATTAAAGACCAGTTGACCTGCGTTTTTGTCGATACCGGCTTGTTGCGTTTGCGCGAAGGCGACCAAGTGATGGCGACGTTTGCCGAACACATGGGCGTTAAAGTGATCCGGGTCAACGCCGAACAGCGCTATTTGGACGCTTTGAGCGGCATCACTGACCCGGAACAAAAACGCAAGATCATCGGTAGTCTGTTCATTGACATCTTCGATGAGGAAGCAGCGAAAATCACCGATGCAAAATGGTTGGCGCAAGGCACGATTTATCCTGATGTGATCGAATCGGCCGGTTCCAAAAGCGGCAAAGCGCATTTAATCAAGTCGCACCATAATGTCGGCGGTTTGCCGGAAAACATGCTGTTAAAACTGGTTGAGCCGTTGCGCGAACTGTTCAAGGACGAAGTCAGAAAACTGGGTGTGGAGCTGGGTCTGCCTGCGGATATGGTTTATCGTCACCCGTTTCCAGGGCCAGGGCTAGGCGTCAGGATTTTGGGCGAAGTGAAAAAAGAATTCGCCGATTTGTTGCGTCAGGCCGATGCGATTTTTATTGAAGAACTGTATCGCCATGATTTGTACGACAAGGTCAGTCAGGCGTTTGCGGTATTTTTGCCGGTCAAGTCGGTCGGTGTGATGGGCGATGGCCGCCGTTATGATTACGTGATCGCTATCCGCGCTGTCGAAACTATCGATTTTATGACCGCTCGCTGGGCGCATTTACCGTATGAGTTTCTGGATTTGATTTCGCGCCGCATTATCAATGAAGTTCCGGGCATTTCCCGGGTTGCTTATGACATCAGCGGTAAGCCCCCTGCAACTATCGAATGGGAATAGGTGGTTTGTATATCCTGTAATGCTGAGCCAAAGTTAGAATAAAATTTTTATGGATTCAATTTCTTTAACCTCGGTGCTGCCATATTTTTTTATTATGGGGTTATGTTTCTTTTTCGCTAATAACATTCAATGGTTATTACCTGAAAGATATTATCTGGACTCATCAACACAAAGGCATCAAAGCATTAATGGCA
>DATBQC010000081.1:0-4175 GCA_036561065.1 Methylobacter sp.
CCCTATCAGGATACCGTCTGGTTTGCTGATAGGGTTTTAAGCTCTTCCCCGCCACACAACCTTTCCCATTCTTGAACCCTAGCTGTTCATCCATGCCGGCTCAAGAAGCATCAACGAACTAGCTCCGATATTGCTCCGACGCCAACAAAAAAGCAGCCAGCCGTTTATCGGTATTGAGGATGTGGTTGATTAGCCAACTGTTGAGAAAGGACAGCAACTCTTCACGCGAAATTAGAATTCCGACTTTAATATCATTGCGCACGGCGACCACCTTGGTCGAGAAACTACGATGCTGTTGGATGTGGGTATCAACATCCTCGATCTTATCCTCGGTATAGCCGAATTTTTGCATCATCTCCTCTTCAGTTTCAAAGTGATACAGCGCATAGCTGAGCATGTCACGAGTGATTTGCTCTAAAAAATCGGCGTTATTGTTAACAGTCAGCTTGGCATTGGCCTCGTTGAACAGATTGACGAGAATTTGATGCTGCTCGTCAATTTTATCAATTCCGGTGACCAGCGCGTCATTCCATACGATAAGATCATAATCGGCCATCTGTATTCCCTATAATTTTGCTATTTGAGTAATTCATCGGCCAGCATAACCCGCAAACGATGCAGGAGACTCAGCATATTTTGCTGTAGTGCCAGCAGTTGGGCCTTGGCGGCATCGGCTTCAACTGCCATGCCCGCCTGATGATGCTCTACCAAGCTAGCAGCAGTCCGATGGACATTTTGGTGTATCTCATCAAGTGCATGAAACTCGTTTATTTGGTGGAAATGGCTGGCACCCTGGTCATAATACCACTGGCCAAAACGACATTCCCGGTAATTCCCCAGCGATTCCGGTGTGGTTTGGGCGCGCGGGTCATCAAGGTTCGCAAGTACCCGTTCAGTCCAATAGCGGTGATTGGCTTCCGCCTGCAATAGCTCAAAATAATCCCGTGAAGTTAAATGAGAGGCCGATAAACTCCACAATGGATCCAGCGTAAACGCTTCCATCCAGCTATGCATTTGTTTTGTAGGCATAGGCCTAGCGAACACGTAACCCTGCATAACATCGCATCCCAGTTCCAATAACATTAATACCTGATCGACGTGTTCTACACCTTCAGCAACCACTTGCAGCCGGAAAGACACGGCCAAGCCGATCACGCCTTCGACAATGGCCATATCGCCATTAGTCGTCAACATGCCGGAAATAAAGCTCAGATCGATTTTCAAGACGTCGGCTGCAAGATGCTTCAAGTGCGCCAGCGATGAAAACCCGGTGCCGAAGTCGTCCAGCGCAACGCGGACACCCATGGCGCGGCATTTGCGAATGGCATCGCCGCCAATAATGATGTCCTCCAATGCCGCCGTTTCGACAATTTCCAATTCCAACCGCTCGATGATTTCAACACCATATCCGGCAAGCATCGCTTGCAAGCGCCCAGGGAATTCCTGATTGCGCAATTGGCGAGCGGAAATGTTGACGCTAAGCTGAATACCAAATCCTGCCTCATGCCATTCGACTAGTTGTCGCAAAGCTTGCTGGATTGTCCATTCGCCCAGAGTAATGATCAGATCATCGTGTTCGATCACGGGAATGAATTCGGATGGCGCCAGCACTCCAAGAATCGGGTGATTCCAGCGTACCAACGCTTCCGCACCGACCACCTTGCCTTGGCGGCAATCGACCTTCGGTTGATAGTAAAGCTCAAACTGTTCTTTAACCAATGCTACGCCGATTTTCTTCAGAAAGTCCTGAGTCGTTTGATTACGCTTTTCGTGTACTGCGTTAAACAGTTGATAACCGTTTTTACTGGTCTGCTTGACCTCATACATAACTTGGTCGGCATGGCGCAACAATAAGTCCGGGTCGCTGCTGTCTTCGGGAAACAAGGTCACGCCGATACTGGCCGAAATATGCGCCATCTGCCCGAATATCGGGTATGGAGCCGCTATGGAAGCAACGATGCGTTCCAGCGTTTGTTCGCATTCGCTGATTTTTGTGAAGCCCCCGAGCAGCAGCGCAAACTCATCGCCGCCGAAGCGCGCAGCGGTGTCTTCCTGGCGTATGCATTCTTTTAGGCGTAATGCCACGTCGCAGAGCAACTGATCGCCTGCTGCATGGCCGAGCGTATCATTGACCTGTTTAAAGCCATCCAGATCAAGCATGCAGACAGCGGCAATTTCCCGGTTACGTCGACAGTGAGCCAAGGTCTGGTGCATGCGGTCGGCCAACAATACACGGTTGGGTAACTGGGTAAGCGAGTCGTAAAAAGCCAGTTGATTGACTTTTTCTTCTATCGCCTTGCGCTCGGTAATGTCGGTGTAGTTGGCAACATAATTGATAACTTCCCCCTCAGGGTTCTTCACCGCAGTGATAGTGACAAATTCAGGATGCACCTCGCCATTTTTAAGCCGGTTCCAGATTTCGCCTCGCCATGAGCCGGTGCGAGAAAGGCTGTCCCACATCGCGGCATAAAATTCCGCATCATGACGACCGGATTTTAAGACATTCATCTTGCGGTTAATCAGCTCTTCTTTTGGGTAACCCGTGAGCCTGACAAACGCTTGGTTGACTTTAATAATAACATTATTGATGTCGGTAATAACCATGCCTTCCTGGGACTCAAAAGCAATGGCGGCGATCTGAAGCTCGGCTCTAGCCTGTTTGCGCTCGGTGATATCGGTGAATGAGACGTGAATGGTTGGCGATGCCGAAGACTGCCGGAGCCGACAATCCAAGCGCGCCTGAAAAACGGTGCCGTCATCACGCCGTATGGCCAGTTCGCAACTCTGCTTGTTATTGTTTTCCAACGTGCATTGGATAAGCTGTTGCCAATGGTCATATTCGTCGGGGGCTAGAAACAAAAAAGAACCAATGTGCCGCTGCTGTAGTTTACGTCGATCTATCCCCAGAAGCTTAGCGCCCGTGAGATTAATTTCAGCGATAAGTCCCTGATCGGTGATGGTGAGATACCCAATTGGGGCAAAATCAAAGAGCTCTACAAATCGGATGTGCGATTCTTGCAGTGCACTATGGGTGCGGTGCAATTCTTTATTTCGCATCTCCAGCTCAACTTGGTGTTCCTGGAGTTTGTATGTCGCCTTTTGCAATTCATTTTCGGTCTGTTTGCGCTCAGTAATATCGGTGATAAAACCGTGCCAGAGCGTTGAGCCGTCAGCCAGTCGTTGCGGCAGCGCATTGCCGAATAGCCAGTAGTCCGGCTCATCGCCAAACTTCAGCCGGTACTCCTGAATCCAGGGCGTTAAATTTTGAGCCGAGGTTTTAATAGAGGCGAGGTGATTCTTTAAATCGTCAGGATGTACAACCGTAAAAACACAGGAAGCATCTCCACGTACATCTTCCGGGTGAACCCGATAAATCTTGAGTAGGCCTTCATTAGCGTAGGGTAGGCAAGAACTGCCATCGGGGCGCATTTGAAACTGGAACACAATGCCGGGGACTTGTCCGGCGATTTTCTGGAGCCGATCCAGGGCTTCGTGTTCGATTTTTTCGGCTTGTTTCAACAGGGCTAATTGAGCGCTAAGCGGCCGAAATACCAAAAAATAAATGGCCGGAAAGGTCAAAGTCAACAGCAACGATGAATCGAGTAACGCTTCATGCCATTCCTGGAGCGGCGGTAATCGGTCAATAAACAACATGACCAATGTCTCACCGACAAAAATGGAACCGATCAATGCCAACAGCAGATGTTTGACTGACCGGAAATTTTTAATTTTTATCACAACAATTCATAATTCCATCAAAAACAAGCTTTTTTGCGGCTCATCAACTTGCATTTGGCCGTCAATTTTTTGTAATTATTTGCTTATATTTCGTAAGTATAACAACACATCCCAATTTGTCTAATGGCGTAAACTCCCGCCCGTTTATTCATTTAACCGCTCTCTTTTTGGAGTTGTCTTGTGAAATCGGGCAATTTTGGACAGACTGTTGATGACAGGTTAAAAGCTTTACCCTATCCTTTAAGAATAATATACCGAAGACGAAATACAGGTCTATGACAACGCCATTAACGCACCAGGGCAATTCGACCTGGAAATCCACAACAATTACGTCATCGAAGGAACACGCGTCCCAAGGCCATATAATGCACCTGAAAGACGGAAAGCTACGTCTCAAATTCCTGAAACAGTAAGATGCAGCGGTTTTTGAGTTATTG
>DATBQC010000082.1:0-1890 GCA_036561065.1 Methylobacter sp.
TTTCTCTCCAATCATTTCGGTAAAAAAATGGCGGCGATGCGGGTGCATCGTCGCCTGGTTGAATATCGTGGGGCGAAGGGTGTGAACTTCCCCGCACCGCTTGGATTTTTACTGGACCAACAGGTGGAAAAAATTAAGAACGCAAGGTTTTGCGAGCAGGTAACCCCAACTTCCCGGTTACCTCATAGCAACGCAGCGCCTCAACTGCGGCAATCTGCGTTGATCGTTCAAAAGCAACAAACTCTTGAAAGAGGCGTTGGCGTTGAGAGTCGTTTTGCTCACGAATGAAATCCAGCCTGGCCTTGAAATCCAGGTAGACCCACGTGTCGTTTAGATCGACCAATGCAACGTGATCGGCAATAAAATGCGTCACCACGCCGGGCATTGGACCGCCTTTGACGAACTGGGAAGCCACACTGAAAATGACGCCGTTGTGCGATCGGATCAAATCACTGTCAAGCCGTGATGTCCCATAGCAAACGGCGGCAAATTGTTTTCCATCGATAGTGAAGTCATCGATAAAAAGACAGTAGTGCGGCTTGGGTCCTGGCTGACTGGGTTGATCTTCGTAAGGGAAAAGACATTTCACTACCGCGCCTCGTGGGTACGAGGTCAGCATAGTGGTCCTTACAAATTAGCGATCAGGTTGGATCTGATCTGTTGGCGAGGGCTGAGAAGAGCCCGGAACGATGCCGAGCTTGGCTTCGAGCTTGGCGCGCAGGCCTTGAATGGCTTCCATCGGAATCGAGGTATCGATATATCCCGTCACGCCGGATGGCGTGGTGAAGATAGCGATTTCTCTGCCGTTGGGAGCGGTGATGGTTTTCATATAAACATGATACACCCAAAGCAAAAGGCGTAACAAATTTTGCAAAGCGAGAAGTTTGATCCGCTTCATGTTTGTGTCCTTTCCGGGGTCAAGAAAAACGACGATGCGTGAGCATCGTCGCCTGATTCAAAAGGGACTGCGAAGCCGTGAGGCCGCGCAATCCATTTGGTCTGCCAATTTCACAACGGAACGTCATCATCCATCATTTGCTCATCTTGAAGACCGTAGTAACGCCCGGCATCAACATGATCATTTGAAGGATCGGAACTTTCGGGAGCATGTTCGCGCTGGTTGTAGAAATCCGTAAATTTCCGTTCCACCGCAGCCATGATTTCCTGATGAAATTCCTGTTCCACTTTTGCCTTGCGCTTGCCCAGCGTTTCTTTGTCGCAATCAGGAATGACTCCCTTCAATGCGTTAAGCGCTGCGTCGACACGCGGGCGCAGCATCTCACGTGGATCGACACCAATCACTTCGGTGTCGTCCTGCGTGACGGATGCGCCGTGGTCGGCATAGGTCTGCGTCGCACCTGGCTTTGCCTTATACGTTGCAAACAGGTTGATGGTCGTTTCCTCGTTCGGCACTGCATTGAAGAGTTTGCGACACAGCATCTGCGTCGAATGATGACCGAGGTCAACCGAGAGAACATAGTTCTCGCCGTTATCCGTCAGCTTCACATTCAAATACTGATGCTTTTGCCCATTGCTTTCCCGTGCGGTGACACAAGCGTTGGTTAGCCTGCCGCCAATGCACACCGGCACGATGCCTTTTTCCTTCAAACTTGCCAGCGCTTTGCCGGTTGGCGAGTCACCAGAATTGCCGGTGAACCCCTTTTTCCAGACTGCGTCGCCGACTTCGGCCTTGACTGCCGCAAGGGCAGCTTCGGATTCCTTGCTATGCACATACATCATTCCCAGAAAAGCGGAATAACGCAGATAGGTCGTGTTGGATTGTGAATTACGGGTATTGATAGCCATGATGATTTCTCCAGTTTTGAAAGTGGGTGAGCCGAGGAATTTCGGACACCGGGTATGAAAAACAAAAAAAGCGCCGAAGCCGAA
>DATBQC010000083.1:0-1970 GCA_036561065.1 Methylobacter sp.
CCTCTTGATCCTCCGGACATTTAATGTTCACTCGCTTGGCAGATGTACTGTTTAACTTTTTTGAGAAGGAATTTTTTGGGATGCCGTCATACAGAACATCCATGACGCAGGTGTCATATAAATATGAGCCATCGACATCACGCATTCTTGATCCAGTGAATGTCACCAAGAAAAGAAACAGAGAGGTCATAAACGATATTTGAAAAAAAGATTTGTTGCTTATGGTCTCTTCTCGGATATTTCTAAAAATAATGTAAAGCAAATACACCAAGCAATGAGCTATAACTAAACCCCATAAATATACAAAAACCAAGTCTAGCGTATGGCGTTGAAATGAAAGCATGTATAGGCAGGAAATTCCGACAATGAGGCCGGTGGTCCTAGCAAGTTTGATGCGTATCGATGTCGATTTTAACAGACTCTTGATTCTCAGCCATGGTCTCCTCGTCGAATGGCTTAAAATAAAATGTCAAAATTGCTAGCACGAAAATAAATACAAACACAGGAAATATAACAAGAGCTTTGTTTTCAAAGGTCATATCACTTACTAGCGATATCTCGACAAACAACGCTCCAACGGAGGCTGCCAAAAGATATGGGGCTCTGGAAGGTTTAACCTGTTCGACAACGTCCTTCACAAGGCCTACTGCAGACCCGATTGTCGGTAATGACGTTGGATCCATTGCGGGTGCCCCATTAATTACGTAACCAAACCTGTTATCGTCGAGAATCCCGAGCTTAACCCATGCGGAATTCTAAAACTGAAGAATGCACAGTTCAAGAGGCGGTGTCAACGAGGCTGGGCCTTCGCACAAGGGCGCTCTGCCGCCTTCCAAGCGAAACCATTGAAGGGTTTGGGCGTTGAGAGTTTGTGGAGCCGACGTAAGTGCCAATGCGTTAGCGGGTGCTAATTGATTGAGGTTGCGACATGTACAGCTTAACGCTTAGAGCCTTTACCCTTGCAGTATTACAGGGGATGTTACCGCTTCAAGCTGGCGCATTTGAGTGCGAGAGGAAGTATTTAACAGTAGATTATATAACTTGTGGGGATGAAGGTCTTTTGACTGCCGAGACTAGACTTGAGGAGGTATATAAAGAATTGCGTTCTATGGGATCCGAAAAAGATGGTCTGCGCCTGCGGGATGAAGAGCGTAAATGGTCTAATAGTTGGTGGAAAGAATGCGGACTACCGAAGACTGGAATGCCAACAGTGAAGCTGGCGGCTAGCGCACGCCGATGCATTCTGGAGGCGCTCAGATCGAGGGAGGTTCACTTGCGAGACCTCATTGAAGCCGGGAACAGGAAGCCAAATTCCTCCTGGTCGCCGGAAAAGCCAGAGTCGGTTGGCGACACCCATGATTCTCCATCGCGCCGCCGGGTTCCTCCGGTGAGCCGGGACGATGGCTTGAGTGAAGGTGACCGGACGCCCAACACGAACGCAAAGTCAGATACTATCGCCTTTATTCCAACGCACCCAAGCACTCTTGATTTAAATGTTGAGTTAGATGGAACGAGAAACAAGTCGCAATGGGAAGTGTTTAGAATAACTGGAGACAAAAGTGTGGCTGCAATTAATAGGGTCGTAATAAATAACAATATTGGTAGTGAGTGGTGTGATACCGTCAGAAATCTATCTGGCCTATACGTTGATCAGAAGGTTGGAAACGGAGGATCTATAGAGGTTATTGCCAATAAGGCATGTGGTGATCCGAAAAGTCTGAATCTTTACACAGATCGAGGAAATTTAGAGTTTAGGTTAAAGCCGCAGTAGGTTATCTGTAATGATCCCGATTTGCGAGAGCACGTAGGCCCCTTCAGCAACGCGGACAAGAATCCGCAATTCGCAATTATTTCTATGAAGGGCGGCGGCATAAAATCCAGCGATATTCGCGACCTAAAAGGCACCATGGAGCGTGAAAGCGCCGCCCTTGGGATATTCCTCACGCTCAACCCGCCGACCCCCAGCGTCG
>DATBQC010000084.1:0-3387 GCA_036561065.1 Methylobacter sp.
CTGTTATGATAAAGAAGCACTGAATGTACTGCAATGTAAAGATCAGAAAATGAAGAAATCAAACGTTGTTGTGAAAACGGAAGTCCAATCTCTTGATGAGATTTTACTTGAAGCTCGACAGCTCATTTCCGAAGCTGGGAAGGCCGAAACCGAGCTCTATTTCTATCTTAACTGGATAGAAACCACTAAGGCCGATCTTCTTAAAGGAAATGGTATCACTAATTTTTCCATGTTTCTCCGGAGTTATCAGCTCGCTCCGGTTCGGACATATCAGGATTTTGCTGCGGGTTTGAAAGTCATCGGAGCGGAGTCTGCTCGAAAAATAGGCATAGAAGCCACTTCACTTGCCCGGAAGATCAAAGGATCTTTTCAGGTGAAGAAGTACGTCACTGAAATCATCGGATGGATGAAGGCGCATGGAAATTTTCAGCCTTCAACACAAGTCAGTCAGACAATACTGAAAAAAGTAAGCCCACCTGATATTACGACGCCTGAACGACGTGCTTCCACGCAAGCTTTGCAGCAGCAAATTGAACAACTTTTGCGAGAAAACGCTGATCTCCGGGCTCAGAACGCCGTTTTAATGAAAGAGCGCGATTCTCTTTTGCGAAAAATAACGAAGAAGTAGCATCTGTTAAATGCGACGCCGAATCATTCATCGCAAGAGACGGATTCCCGTTGGTTTAAAGAGATGGATCATCGGCGAAGAACTCGCTGTTGTAGAAGGCGAAGAACTCGCCGGACTCCTTGAAGTCTTATCTTGCGGACATAGACAGCCGGGTCAGTATACTGAAAGTGGAGACTTTACAGCACAATTTAGATATTGTAAAGCTTGTCTCGAAGGCAGGCCTATCAATTTACCTATTAAAATATTGAACGCCACGAAATATTAATATGATATATCGCATTAATATTTCTGGTTGTGAATTTTTCTTCGGATGTTCTATGGAGAAAAATTCACAACCGTATGTCCCGATATGATTCATCGATGTGAAGAAGGGACTGTTTGCGAAGCGAATAATAAAAATTGCTGGACGCCGATCAAAAGTGGCGGCGATACGATCATTTTCATGCCAATACCGAATCAGTGGATCTTCGATATTATATCGGCAGCGGCGGACCTCTTCGCGTCTTGTTTATTACTAGCGATTCCACGGCCTTGAATCCCGTTGAAATTGCCCGTACATGTTATTTTTGGTGCGTGGGATAATCCTTCTTGCAGGAAAGAATAATTCGGCAATCCAAGATTCCTCTGCTGGCAATACTCCTGCAGAGCGGATATTGGATCTCGTCCTTCAATTTTGAAGGACTTCGGAGGTTCTTTGGAAGTTACTGATGCTGACATATAATCAGCATCTAACCATACCGGGCCTTCTTGAATATCAAGATAAGCGAACAGAAGGGCCACGGAAGCCCTTTGGCGGGCTAGCTTCGCGTTTTTTGCATTATAATCCCGCCCGGATAGGGTAAAGACGTTCCCTGACCTCGCAGAGGCCAAGAAACGCAATGCGTGCGGGGGTCCTATTCTCGATTCTTCGAACACAATCTCTTCGACTTCGCAAATAACTTCCGCCATCGTCCATATAGAAGTGGATATTTCCGGGTTCTCAACGAGAAAAGCCAGAATTCTTTCTTGAATATCTCGCCATTTCGGGAATTCAGGACCGTGAGGAGCGATGAAGAGAGACACTGTCATGCAGATGATAGGCAGCGTTTTCTTTTCAAGCCTGTCCGAGACTTCGCGAACGAGCGCTTCCCGGGTATCTTGCTCCGAATTCGCTTCCACTTTCATCGCCCGCTCGAGTTCTCTGTCGTTCATATGCGACAAAATGCCACGATCGAGCGCTCGTGTCGCACGAGCTTCTGCTTGTCCTTTAAAATGGGTAGATGCCCCATCTCGTTCAGCTTCTTCGACAGCGTTGATATGAGTGGCGATAGCTATCAAATCACCTGCCGTGTGCGGCAGTTTTTCGCCTTTGAGTTTTGCCCGAATTTGTCGATGATTTACGAGATCGGCATAGCGCCGGACGGGCGAAGTGAAATGCAAATATGCAGGCAGACTGAGACCATAATGACCTCGAAGGGCGACGCCGTAATCCGCTCTATTTAAGAACATATTCACACGTTTTCTAACGTTCTCGAAATCTTTCCAAGGTCCTTTCATAAACTGCGATATTTCCTGTTGCACTTCAGCCGCAGGTGGTGCCGCAACACGAGCGGTGTGGTTTCGAAATAGAACAGGAATATTCTCTTTGACGCACCATTCAGCAATGAGGGAATTCGCCAGAATCATCATTTCTTGAACGATGATGTACCCAACGGTTTCACGTACGTCTTTCAACTGGCGCACGAATCCCTCTTCTGTCGTCACCCAGCCATCATTGAGATCGTAGACTGCTAAAGCCCCGGATTCTCTTCGAAGGTCAAGAAGAGTCATGGAAAGGGCAGCGAGAATATTAATCTCAGGATCTTTGCCTTCTTGAAGGATGCTCGGAATTTGTCCATAGTCAATCCTGGCTCGACTGGTAAATGTCGCTAGAGAGATGTCGCGAAGTTCCCGGACGATCCCGCGTTCTCCGATGAATATCCGGGCAGCAAGAACTCGTCGTTCTTGTTCCGGTAACAAAGACAGGCCGTCTTCGGAAAGATATCTCGGGAGCATTGGCTTATTCCCGGTAGCAAAATAACGAGAAGCTACTCGTTTCTTAGCTTCCTCGTCTTGCGGACTGCCAATTCTGACTCTCCGGGAAACGTCCGCGATAGCCACGACTACTTCATGGCCACCATCTACTTCTTTAACAGATATGCCGTCATCAATATCCTTCGTTGAAGGACCATCTATGGTGATTCCAATAAGTCCAGTCATGATTCAGCTGATAATACAATAGAGCAAAAACGGTTCTTTGCGGAAATTTCTGGATGATCCTTGTAAATTTTGGCTTCTCAGTTATAGGACTAAATTCAATGGATTCTCATCTCTTTACGTTTGTTGCTACTGGCCAGATGGCAGTGTTCACGCGCCCTGAATTTCGAGTTGACAGGCTTACATACGAATGCCCCACTCACGCGAGTTTGGTCGGAATTCTAGACGGATTTCTTTCGAATTCGAAGGTTCAGTGGAACGTGGAGGAGTGTCAAATCCTTCGTCCAATAACATATACTTCATTTCTTCGCAATGAGGTCGCGTTCGATAGATCTTCAAATAAGACGAAGATCCATATCCAACAGTCTCTTCAGAGAATGACCACTGCTCTTCATGACGTAGCTTACAGATTCAAGGCCAGAATTGACTTGACACAGCATGGTCATGAAATTTATCAGAACGACGGTGGTTCTCAAGCAGCCATCTGGAAATATGAGAAAATGGCCCGTAAAGCATTCCGACAT
>DATBQC010000085.1:0-3401 GCA_036561065.1 Methylobacter sp.
CAACTGGTCATTGAACGGCTGTATAACGATATTCAAGTCACCGAAAATGACAGCTTTCGCGCGGGTAAGTTTTTAGCGCCTATCAATCACTGGAATATTGTCCATGCCGCACCATTAGTATGGACGACGAACCGCCCGGTCACGTCAACCTATTCCCGAGCCAACTACATTACAGGCGTTAGTGTGCGCCACGATTTCGATGCGTTGGCCGGCCATGCGCTTGAAGTCTATTGGCAACCGGTCGAGGAATTTAATCCGAAAACATTAAGTTCACAGGAGCGTCGTTATCAAACCGTCGCAGGCGCCCGCTGGATTGCTCACGAAGATTTGGATTATTACTTGGGTGTCGCTTTTCAGCATGCCGATGTCGCCCAGGCTAATGAAATTCGCAATTCAATCAGTGTGGACGGTAATTGGCAACACAAGTGGTTTGAGCTGGAAAGCGAATTACTGTTCACGCAAGTCGATACCGACCAGCTCCATTATCGCAATCATGACTGGGGCGGTTATGTGCAAATGGCGGTGCCGTTGGTCGAGCATTTCAACCTGATTACCCGCTATGAACATTTTGAATTTGCCAACAAGCTGGCCGCGACCGATACCGCATTAGGCGGCATTGTCTATCGCCCTGTGCCGCGCTTGTCGTTCAAGCTTGAATGGCAACAAACTCAAGGGAGTATTTTTCAAAATCAAACCGGACTTTACAGTTCGATTGCGGTGTTGTTCTAATGAAACGGTTGATTGTTTTAGGTCTTGCCGCCGCATTAATGCCGTGTTCAACCGCGTGGGCGGATTTATACATCATTGCCAATAAAGACTTGTCTGCCGCTCAGCTGGATAAAGAGGATATTGCGGCGATTTATTTACTGAAGAAAAAACATTGGGAAAACGGCGATGACATTATGCCGATTAACCTGCCCGCACAAGCCGACGCCCGCACCCGTTTTACTGCGGAAATCTTCGACAGTACGCCGGATAAATTGGGCAGTTATTGGGACAAAATGCTGTTCAAAGGCGAGACTCCGCCCGTGACCCAAAACTCCGAGCAAGCCGTTATTTTGTTTGTGGAGAGGATTAAAGGGGCGATCGGTTATGTGGAAACGAAACCGCAAAGCCCGCAAATCAAAATCCTGCACCAATTTTCAAGTAAGTAACCGGATAAAGCAGGCACTTACTTTATGAAAATATACACGGGTAAAAAGGACGAAAGACAAAAGGCGAAAAAACCACCTTGTACCTTGTACCTTGTACCTTGTACCTTTTGCCTTTTGCCCATATTTTCTAACTGCTGAGTAAATTCATGTCTCGTTTTTCACTTTCAGTCCGCTTAACGCTGCTTTTCAGTTTTATCGTGTTATTGGTGACCACGACGCTAAGTGCGGTGGTGTTCTATCAATTCGGCGAAAAAATCAATCAGCAGATTGAACGCAATCTTACCGATACTGCCGATCATAAAGCCGCTGAAATCAGTAACGTATTGCTGTTCGAACGCACCAACTTACTGTCCTGGCGGGCCTCGTCGGTGATGCTGGATGTGGTGGTCGATGATCTGGATAAACGCATCACCACCGAGCTGATAAACCTCAAACAATATTACCAATTACAAGGCGACCTCTATGTGTTCAATGCGGCCGGTGTGCTGATCGCTTCGACGCAGCAGGATGTGTTAAAAACCCAATTGCCCCCAGTTTGGCAAACACAACAGGATTACGCGCTGGTATTCAAACATGAGGTACCTTTTATTAACGGCAGCGTTATTGCTCATGTGACGGCATTAAAACCGCCGCAATTAAAAACCCAGGGCTATTTGGTCATGACCCATTCCTGGGAGGATATTAGCCGGCTGCTCGCGCCTAAAGACAGCAGTTTTGCGCTGCATAAAGCGCATGAAGGCAACCACGGAAGCGCCGATCTTTTTACGGCTAACGGTGTAGAAACGATCGACATAAAAGATGATTTTTCGGAACGGCCCTTATGGCTTTTTGACGGTATCAGCTATTTGGGTTCGATTTCAAAATCCGTATCCGTCGGCGATTTCAGTTTTCAAATTGCCGCGTTCATGCCTGAAAAACTGGCTCATCAGCCGCTACTTGAATTAACCAAGAATTTGTTGCTTGCCGCCGCTTTGGTCGGCGTACCGATGCTTGTGCTGGTTAGCTTGCTCAGCCGTCTTCTGGTTACGCCGATTAAAAAACTGACTGCGACCATCCGCACCATTGAAGATTCCAACGATCTGTCGATCAAAGTTCCGGTTTCGGGACGCGATGAAGTTGCCGATTTAGGCAATGCGTTTAACCGCATGACCGCGCGCTTAGGTGAGTTATTTAATAAATTCGTCGTGGTCGAAAAAGAGTTGGAAGACTTGAACCTTAGCCTGGAACGTCAAGTCATCGACCGCACCCAGCAATTGCAGGATACGCTGCAAAAACTACAATCTGCGCAAGCCCAATTGGTGCAATCCGAAAAAATGGCTTCATTAGGGCAATTGGTTGCCGGTATCGCCCATGAAATCAACAATCCGATCGGCGCAATATATGCCAACATGCCGCCGCTGGAAGAATACATAGCCGAGATTAAAGACACGGTCGAATTTGCCCAAAGCTGTATGGATGAGACGGGCATACAAAAATTGAACGCTCAGATGAAACAAATTGACTACGCATTTGTCACCGAGGACTTGGCAAAATTGTTGAACAGCCAAAAGCAGGCCGCAGATCGTATCCGCAATATCGTGTTGTCGTTGCGCAATTTTTCCCGCCTCGATCAAGGCGAAATTAAATCGGTGCGGCTCGAAGAAGGCCTGGATTCGACGTTGCAGATGCTGTATCACAATTACAAAGACCGCATTACCGTCGAAAAAAATTACACGCTTAATGAATCCGTCGAATGTTATGCCGGGGAACTCAACCAGGTTTTTATGAACATCCTAGCCAATGCGATTCAGGCAATTCCCGACAAAGGCAGTATTATCATCACCACTGCCAAAGTGAATGAACAAGCGGTCATCAGTATCGCCGACACCGGCACAGGAATACCTGATGAGATCAAACAGAAAATCTTCGACCCCTTCTTTACCACTAAAGATGTGGGCAATGGCACGGGGTTAGGTCTATCGATTTCTTACGGCATTATTGAAAAACACCAGGGTACTCTGACGGCCGAATCCGAATTGAATCTCGGCACGCGCTTTATCATTACCATCCCACTTCGTTTAATTAAGGACGCTTAAAATGCATACGCTGTTACTTGTTGATGATGATCCCGATGTGCTGGCGACGTTAACACGCAGCTTTCGCAAAGGCTACAAAACGCTGTCGGCCAACGGCGGCGAGGAAGGGATTGCATTCTTGAATGAACACCCGGTTGATTTGATTATTTGCGATCAACGCATGCCCAATATC
>DATBQC010000086.1:0-11069 GCA_036561065.1 Methylobacter sp.
GGGGCAGCCACGCCGCGCGGTAATCGCGAAGAATGGCTAGCCCCGGCAGCCAGCGGATCCACCCGATGTGACTTTGCATTTTCTGTGCTCCAAGAGCGGATTCGGGTCGAGGCCGAGTATGGGGCTCCACAAAACATGCAAATCAATCGATTGTGGTTCGTCGGGACGTGCGCGCCGGTTACTTCGTCACCCCTCTCGATTGCATAGCTTGGCGCAATGGGAGGCGGCACACCGTCACGGTCGTGGCTGACGGCTATGTCTGGCGCGAGGCGACTTATGCCAGCCTCTCCAGCATCACACGAGCAATCACCGACACGGTTTGGAACGGCCACGCTTTTTTGGCCTAAACTCATGCGCAAGCTTTTGAAGAAATATGGCTTTGTCCCAGACAAGCTCATCACGGATGATCTCCGGTCTTATGGGGCTGCAGCCAGTGATCTTGGAATCTCAAAGCGCCACGGGCGAGGTCGATGGCTGAACAACCGAGCTGAATTCGCATCAACCGACTCGCCGACGAGAACCGAAGATGCAAGGGTTCAAGAGCGCGGGCTCGGCCCAGAGATTTCTCTCAACCCACGCAGCAATCTACAATATCTTCAATGTCCAACGCCGCCATCTCGTTTCAGCCAGAACACATCGAGCCTTTCGTGCGTCGGCTATAGACACGTGGCGCGGGGCAGTCGTGGCCGCTCGAAAATGTTCGAGATGCAGAATTCTCGCGTTCTTTTTTCGACAACGTGACAGCGCCGTTCCATCCCCATCGACGCCCGCAACGGCGCAGGATTGCCTAAAACGTGAAACCGGGCCAAATTGGCGAACGAAGCGGCAGCTAGCTGGTGAATGTCGGTTCGAGATGCGAAGGCGGCTCCGAGGAAAGGAGAAAATGCGCTCAAAGCGCTGGGGCGTTGCACTTCGCGTGAGATTTCAGGCCCCGAGAAAAAATTACACTATGGGAGAGCAACATGCGTTTAAGATCGAAATTCGGATTTGCCGCAGGCGCAATTCTCGCGATGACCCTTGGCTTTGCTTGTCTCGTAAAGGCGGCGCCTTTGGCCGGATTCACGGCGGCTGTCCCGGCGGTGGAGATAACGCGGGAGACCTCGGCTTCCGAAGCCCTGCCTGAAAAAGCTTATTACTATCGCCGTTACTATCACCGTCCCTACTATCGCGGTTACTATCACCGTCCCTACTATCGCGGTTATTATCACCGTCCCTATTATCACCGTTACTATCACCGTCCCTACTATCACCGTCACTATTACCATCGCCGCTACTACTGAGAGCCCAACGCTGTTTTGGGAAGGCCCGAGCGTCTCCACCGCAAAGGAGGAGACGCCCTTGATTGGGCCTTTTCACATTGTCGGTGGGCTTGCGGTTCCGTGACTTCAGCCGTAACCATCGATCAGGGAAAGTACGGGGCTTTTCCCTATAGGATGTTGGTCTGCCCCTATCGGGTGATCCGAGCAGGATGTTAGTTTAAAATTGGTGGCCATGCCAGCGATAGAGCGCCCGGCGGAGCTGATTGAATGTGCGCAGCCGGGCGCGGTGAGATGAGAACTTCTGGTGCCGGCGGCTTGTAACCTAGCGATGAATGAGGCCGGACCTCGTTATAATGCTGTCTCCAGCTTTCGATGATGATCCTCGCTTCCGCCAACGTGTAGAAAATTTCGCCATTAAGCAGTTCGTCGCGAAGCTTCGAGTTGTAGCTTTCGCAATAGCCATTCTCCCAGGGGCTTCCTGGCTCGATGTAAGCGGTCTTCGCTCCCACCGCGGCGATCCAATCTTGTACGGCGGTCGCTATAAATTCGGCTCCATTATCAGAACGGACATAACCCGGAACGCCGCGTAGCGTGAACAGGTCTGCCAGGACGTCGAAGCGGCGAAGAAAGCCGCCTCGGACGCCGGTTTATCGTCTTTGGAAGTGCAAACCGAGGAACATCGACAAGCCGCAGCTGCTTTGCCCGAGGGCACCATCAATGCGCAAGGCCGGTTCTCATTATCGCCCGCCTCGCCAAATTTAATTGCTGAACTCGAGCGCCTACTCAAAGCCGCAAAAGGCCAAGAAGCTACTTTGGCTAACGGCGCAAAATTCGAATCCGCATCGGCGACGATTTCCGCCGATCTGTGGAGCCAACTCAAGCCAGGGACGCTGGTGCTTGCAGCGGGCTTTGACGAGCAGGATAATTTGGCCGGATGGTGGGAGGCGATCATCGTCCGCGTTGACGACGATAAATTCCTCGTCCGTTGGCGCGATGACCGCAATGAGCCGCCAGCCGCAGCCACGAATATTGCCCTCCTTAAACCGGATCTCACCCCTTAATTCGAGCGAATATTGGCAAAACATCCATTGGGGATCTGTGCAGTCGATTGACACGGTTCTGGGGTTGGTTGCGATCACGATGAGCAAGCGGCATCCGCGTGGATGCCCTATCGATGCAAATAACATCGAATCAGTATTATTGACATACATATGTTATATGTCATTATTAATCATTATCTACATGCCGCGCTGGATTGATATGACGCACGCGTGGGAGTTCGAAATACGGGAAAAGAGACAATAAAACCCATGAAGACAAACTCGACAATTGAGTCCCTTCAAGTTCTGAGAGGAATCGCAGCCTCGGCAGTTGTTCTGCATCACACTATTCGTGCTGTTCTTCTGTTTTCATCCGAACGAAATGACGCAGCAAGCGCGCATTGGCTTGCAGAGTGGCTGGCAATTGGGGTGGATATCTTTTTTGTTATTAGTGGCTTTATCATGGTCTATATTTCTACTCCCTACTTGGAAGGAAAAAAGCCTCTAAACGACTTCGTGATGATGCGTATCATAAGGATCTATCCTATTTATTTCACGGCGACTTTTCTACTCTTGACCATCCAAACAGTATCATTCCTACTTTCGTCAGGAGTCGGGTTTAATCTTAGTTTAAGACGCATTCTATCAGCCTTAGTGTTGTTTCCGTCATTTAATCAAAAAGGCCTTGTCCAACCAGTCCTTGGCGTTGGCTGGACTTTGAGCTATGAAATACTATTCTATATTACGTTTTATATATCTATATGTCTGGCAAAAAAAGCCAATCTACTAATAATAATAATATCAACTATTCTTATTTCAATCAACATAACAACAAATATAATTCCAGAATGGAATTTGGCGATCAACTCATTCTTAAAAAACCGTATCATGTTCGAATTTATATTTGGCTGCGGGATCGCCATGGCCTACATGAAGGGACTTGCTCAGAGACTTCCGGTTTGGCCACTTTTTGTTTTGTCAGTCATCTCATTATTTCTCAGCTTAACGGCAGACGGGAATGCCGATAACCGCTTTTTTCTATGGGGTTTCCCAGCCACCATGCTTGTTTTCCTTTTTTTGCAAATTGACCGTCGGATGAGATGGCCTCGGTTCTTAGTTTTACTTGGAGAAGCATCCTATTCAATTTATATTTTTCATACACTAATTTTATATTTCTTGTTGATGCCAATTATCAGCCATTTACACATCGATTCCGTTACGCACTTGGACAAGTTTCTGACGATTAGTGTCGTTTGGTGTCTGCTTATTGCTTCGACGTTATTGGCACATCTTGTATTTGAACGACCCCTTCAGGCCCATCTAGTCGCCGCGTACCGTGCTGGGTTCAGGAATCAACTTCGAGCTGCCATGACGCCACTCTAATCACTGGCCATAGCCGATACTAACTGGGTCTGGAGGTTTTTTTTTTGGCATCGTTTTTTTTTGCGGACTGCGGCAGCAGTTCTACGGGGTCCTTGCAATTCTAGATGAGCGCCGAAACCTAACGTTCGCATGGCGGCAAAAACTAAGAGGCACATGACACATGTTAAACGATAGTAACCGTCAGCAATGCTCGATGCCTACCATAAGAGTTTAAGTCATGAGCCTGCAAACTAAAGCATTGTATTACAGAAATTTTCATCACAGCAAAAGAGATGATCCGAATTATTTGCAAACGTTCTATTTTTTTTGTTTTATTACCGTGTTATCTTTAATTGTTATATCAATAAAATATGGAGCCGCCGCAGCGACAGATCGATTAGGACAAATAGACACAGAAGGCGCTGCTGGGGATGCTTCGCGGCAAGTTCTCTATCTTTCATTATTTTTGATTGTTTTAGCTGTAGCATGGTATCAGCGAGGAAGCTCAATTCTCTCTGCCGTTTCAATTCCCTATAACATTGCATGCATTTGGGCTATCGTAAGTTGTATTTGGGCAATTGAGCCAAGTATCTCTTTTAGACGCTCTATTGGCATGTACATAGTTTTGCAAACCGTTTGCATGCTTGTCCAATCATTGGGCACCCGGCAAACGGTGCGGGCGGTATATCTCTTATTGGCTGCCTTAACACTGAGTTCTCTAATCTCTGTTTCATTATCATCAACATCATTCTTTTCGTTTGCGGTTCATCCGCCTAACGAAGCCGACAGTACTCTTATTGGTACTTGGCGGGGCGTTTTCATGCACAAAAACGTCGCAGGAGCGGTGATGACGTATGCTTTATTACTGTTCTTCCACTTTGGTTTGAATAGGAAAAAAGCTATCGATTGGGTGCTGTTCGGCTGTGCCTGCCTGCTCCTGATCGGAACAAAGTCGAAAACTTCCATAGCTCTTGCTGGCTTTGTATTGGTGGCGGGGCTTATTTTTCGATTCTTTATGGCAAGAAAGGGTGGAAAGGTAATTTTCTGCTTGATATTAATATATAGTTTAGTATGCATTTTTATAGTCGCAATCATCGAACAGGAAGTATTATACGACTATTTTAGTCACCCAAGCAATCTGTCAGGTCGTATTGCTATATGGACCTCACTTCTTAACTACATTGACCGACATGTCTGGCTTGGTTCCGGCTACGGTTCGTTTTGGACCATTGGATATTCGTCGCCAATTTACTCGATTGCCACAAAACCGTTTATTCGTGAAATTGGGCATGCTCACAGCGGATATTTTGAGATTCTGCTCTCAACAGGCGTAATCGGTCTAGTCCTAGCTTTGGTCGCTCTGGTTATATTGCCGTTATACCGTCTGTTGGGGGCCCGTCCACGGGATGCCAAGCTTTTCGCCTTCTGCTTTTCGGTTTGGCTGTTTGGCATTCTCCAAAATTTCACGGAAAGCCAATTTTTTTCACCTGACAAGCAAAGTTGGGTGTTTGTCGTGATCTCAATCAGTATCGTTCACAATTTGTACCTAAGACGGCGAAAGCATAGGTTGATGGTACAACAATTTCGTGAACGTCTATCTCCCCCCAGAAGTCAGTTAGTTCCAGTTGTTTACAGTGCATCGAAAGTTTTCCCTCTTCCACAAAACGACCTACGCCGTGACAATAAATCTTAGTCCCGAGACGTCGCGCCACTCGCGCAACCGATGCGCCTTGCGAAAGCGCCTCATCGCCGATCTTTCGTCGCTCGTCGACGCTCCAGGTCCAGGGCGTGCGCAAACAAAACGATCTGGCCTAACTAATCCAGATGCACCGCAGAAGGCGGGCTATCAGGAGCAACACGCTTACAATGGAGACGCTGCTCAAAATCTCTGTTCGTTGCCAGCCTCGCGCCATGATCTGCGCAAGGGCTGCGCCCGAGCTGGTAGGGCTTGGGTTATGGTGCTGCCCAAGAACTTGCTTGTAATTAATGATAAAATGTAATATTATTTACAACCAGCTAAGACCATCCGAAAAGCTGCATATGACGCTCAGTAGAGCCACTAGTTGAGCCTGTGGTATTTTTTTTTTCAAAAACCCTGGCCACAATCCCTGTGAGGCAGAGTGTTCCATAAATTGAATTTTGCGATCTTATTACTCAGTGCAACCGCTGCTTTCGCTCAGGCGCCGCCCGATCTCTCGACTATGATCCAAACGTTCGATTACGAATTTCAATGGAGTGGCATTGGAACAAACGCCTGGGTCTATAACTACACTACCCCGACCACCATCAACAATGAGCAGCAGGCATACACTCCAGACGCTTGCCAGGGGAACAATGTAGCTGGGGTCGGACGCCTGCGTGCGGATCGGCGTATGTGGAACGGAATGGCCTATACGTCCTGCGCGATCACGACGTTCGCGCATTTCGATCAGACTTATGGCTACTTCATCATGCGGGCGCGAATTCCGAAGGGCCAGGGAATTTGGCCAAGCTTCTGGATGCTTCCCCGATCTGGCGCATGGCCCCCTGAACTGGATATTATGGAGAGCAGCGGGCAAGATACGAACAGCGTCTACATGACGGTGCACTTCCCGAATGGCGCTCAGGATCAGACAAAATACTCGTCGACGATGGATTTGAGCACTGGTTACCATACCTACGCCTTGGAATGGACGCCGAACCAGCTCATATGGTTCGTGGATGGTATAGCTGAGAAAGCCTACACCGGACCGAACATCCCAAATGTCCCGATGTATATCCTTGCCAATGTGGCGGTTGGCGGGACATGGCCTGGATCCGCGAATGCGTCCACATCATTCCCTCAGTCGATGGACATCGACTATATCAGGGCATACCAGTTTAATCCGGCACCCGCAGGTGCAATGCCCAACCCGGTCTCGCTCGATGCCATCGTCATCCGACAGAACGGCGCCAGTGTTCCCTATCTGGTCACGGCGAAGGCGGGTGATACGCTCAACATCTATTCGGGTGCGTGGGTCGGGTCAAAAGCAATACTGAGCGGCGGCGTCTATGAAATCGGTATTTGCGCTTATTCTGGAAGTCCATGCTTTGCCTTCAACGTGCAGCCGTTAGGTGCGCTAGCGGCGTACTCCCAAATTGGCCTCACATACAATTATATGGTTCCGGCGAACCTCGCCGATGGTTGGTATAATGTTTATGTAACCGTCTTGACTCCGGGCGGTACGGTGACCAGCCAGGTCGCGACGCGTTTCGCCGTACGCAACAACTTGACGCCGTTCATCGCACCGCTTACCGCCTTGCCGCCTCCGTTGCCCCCGTGAGGGGGAAGCGGCCCGCTCACAGATCTCGAAACTGGTCGAAGCGCCGTTTTGCTTCGTGTACATCCTTGCCTCCGCATGTCCTTCTTGGTGCAGATGAAACCAGAGTTACCGGAACATTTCTGCAACTCTAGCTTCGTTCCGCTAACATCCAGATGCATGAGCGATCCAGATTTCGTCGCCATTATAGAAAGCGGTCTTGGCAATTATTGATGATTACTGCGTGATAATAAAGTTTTTGACAGGTAGTCAAGTTTAACGAGAGATGAGGACCAAATTGAAACTTAGCCGAAGGCAACTTGTTGCTTCATGCATCGCCATACCACTCTCGGAGAGCAATGCTTCGAGAACACAGGAACAAAGCACTCTGTGTAATCATGCGGCAAACCGCGGGCGCCTTTACGGAGTGGCGGTACGCTCCGACAAACTCCAGATCGACGCCGAATACGCGAGAGCCATCGCTCAGGAAACCAACCTTGTTGTAGCGGAAGGGGAAACCAAAAGGAAAACGTTACAACCGAAGCCAGATCAATACAACTTTACTCCCGCAGACAGCATACTAAAGTTTGCTACTACCAATGCAGTGCAGATGCGTGGTCATACGTTTGTTTGGCATCAGTCTAACCCTCAATGGCTCGAACAAAAACTTGCAGAGAGAAGGGATGATAGACTTTTAACGGATTATATTTCCACGGTTGCAGGGCATTATAAAAATCAGTTTCATTCGTGGGATGTTGTCAACGAAGTTATTAATCCTGATGACGGACAGGAATCCGGATTACGAACCGATTCAATTTGGTTTAGGGCATTTGGAGACAGTTTCATCGAAACAGCATTTCACGCAGCGAAATCCGCAGATCCCAAAGCTACATTGTTTTTGAACGAACTGAATCTTGAAGCTGACGTGAATTGGAGCCAAAGACGCCGCCGCGCAACACTTAAGCTTCTGGAAAAATTAATAGCTAAGAATGTACCAGTCGAAGGTCTCGGTATCCAGGGTCATTTGAAGGCCTATCGCGTTAAATACTCGGATGAGGTGTTCTCTCGATTTCTCGATGAAGTAACCTCACTAGGTTTGCAGATAATGATAACAGAGTTCGACATCGCAGATATAGATGGACCAAAAGATCCCTTTCAACGCGATGCTGATGTAGCCTCACTTAGCAAACGTTTCCTTGATGTAGCTTTCTCAAAAAAATCTGTGAAAGGCTGCGTGACTTGGGGTATATCAGACAAATATTCTTGGCTTTCTCAGTACCCTAACTACAAGTGGGCGGACGGTCAGTTATCTCGTGCCCTTCCATTTGATGCAGATTTTAAACGAAAACCCATGTGGGCTGCAATGGCGGCTGCTTATGATACAGATAGTCACTAAATCCTTCTGAGTGGGATTTCTGGCTTATTAATCAGTCATATTTTCCATCGTTCAGGCGTGCCGTTCGCAATCAATGTTGAAATTAGCTTGAGGCGATCTCCATCGACTTGAAGTAATCGAATCATGCGGCGAGGTCAATGATTTGATCGGAAGGTTTCTGGGAGAGGCTTGGCCAGCCGTCGACCTTCCACATTACGATCTGTCCTGAAAGCGAGCAAGGCCCAGAAAAGCATGGCGGCAGTTTCAGCGCTTGGCAGGACGGTTTGCGTCTTGATCCGTCGCTTGAATTCCTCGTGCAAGCGTTCAATGGCATTGGTTGTTCTTATCGATTTCCATTGGCTTTCGGGGAAGCGTGCGAAGGTGAACAATCGATCTCCCGCTTCTTCCGGGTTATCGGTGACGGAGCGACATTTGAGACGCCATTTGCGGATGAAGACCTTTCGCTTCGCCTCAATCTCTTGCTTCGTCTTGGCATAAATCATATCGTTGTAGTCAGCCGAGACTTCCTCGTGCAGCCGGTCTGGAGCGTGGGCGAGAAGGTTGCGATGCTTGTGCACGGTGCAGCGCTGAACCGGCACGTCGAACCAAAGCGCCGCGAGCGCCTTATCAGGGCCGGAACTGCAATCGACAATAACGAGTTCCGGCGTCTTCAAACCGCGCAACGAGATTTTCGAGCAAAGCCTGCCAAGCCGCTTCGCTTTCCCCACTCATGTTCTTGATCGCCAGAAGCACTTTCTGGCCATCGCGGCGCACGCCCAGCGCAACGAGCAGCGAGATCGCGGTCGCCTTCTTGTCAAGACGCACGCGCACGACCGTGCCATCAAGAATAAGGCGGATGATCGGCTCATCGGTGAGCGAGCGGGCGTTCCAGGCGTCCCAGTCGCCTTTGATTACCCTAAATGTCTCGCGGGCCTCCTCGGCATGAGAGCGAATGTTGTTCGCCGCAGCTTAAGATTCTCTACGTTGCGCCAAACTGTCATCCCGGGGATAAGAAAAATCCGAGCGTGCTATTGACAACTATCATTATTAATCATTTCATATTTAGATTCGAAAAAAAAGCAATAACGTCGCAATTGTGTGTCCATGACGCCTGAAGGAGGTGATGCCGGCTTGTCGCCCAATCAGCGCCGAAGGCAAGCTTAATTTTTTATTACGATATGACCAAGTTTACCGTCGGTACTTTTTTTTTTGAGGTGGCGAGTTGCAGCCAATGGTATCGACGAGCTATCGTCCGGAGCTGGATGGAATCCGGGCGATTTGCATCATTTTTACTGTTTGCAATCATATTCACGGAACGCCGAGATTCATTGACGGCTCCGTAGGCGTGGATATATTCTTCGCGTTATCTGGCTGGCTGATCACTTGGCTACTTCTTGTCGAAGGCTTAACCTGTCAGTGTACAGATCTCAGAGGTTTTTACATTCGGCGTGTTTTCCGCATAATGCCACTTTATTATCTGACGCTGCTGCTATATTTTTGCGCAGCTTTAACGATGACAATAGCAAAGCGTGGTGGCAATGACCTTGCTGATTTTCAGCGAGTCTTTGTATATCTGGTTACGTTCAACAGCGAATATCGGCCCAGTGGCACCATTTTCGGCCAAGCTTGGACCCTTGGAATAGAAGAAAAGTTCTATATTCTTTGGCCGCTCGCGTTGGTCGTCTGGCGACGAGCGCCTTTAACCATCGTCGCTTTAGGGCTTGCCACAACGATTCTCCTGACACTGCAATCCCCGATTCCTACTTTTCAGATTAGAGGATATGTAGGCCTCGGAGCCGGTGCCGCGATGGCTGTTTGCGCGTTTCGGAGCGCCCGATTCAGGTGTGTACTAAATTTCGCCGCGCCCTGGTCGCTGTTAGCTCTTGTCGGGTCCTATGCGCTGGTCCTCATGGGCGGCCGCGCGTTTAATGTCCTCTTATCAGTTTCGGGCGCATTTCTGGTAGCCAGCGTCTGGTTCAGGCGGGATCAGTTCATTGCTAAAGTTCTCGCGACTACGCCTCTCGCCTATGTGGGTCGGCTTACTTATGCAGTTTATTTGACCCATGTGTTGGTTATAAATGCGCTGGAAGTAATGTTTGGAAGTCTGCTTCTGCCTTGGAGCGTAAAAGTCTTAATTGCCTATGCTGGATCGCTGGCTGTAGCTGCCTTTCTTCATAAGACTGTAGAGAAATACTTTATCGCCATTGGAAAAAGGCTGGCGATACGGTCACGAATTATACAACAAGAGGCAATGAGCACACCTTCTTGAGTGAACCCAAACTGATAAGGAAACTGCACTTGCACGCACTTGCATGTCCATTTTCAATGCACTTTGATCGGTTTGGTGCGATTGACCTCCGTTTCAACAATAAACAATTCGGCGTCGCGCTCTCCTAATAACTAATTGCCAGCGCACGATGTGTGTTCCATATCTGTCGTCAACATCGGATTCGGAAAAGCGCCCTATTGAACACTTTCCTTTAGAGGCCAAAATCTAACACTCAGTTTCCCGACCGAGAGGCAGCTACTGTGCCCACGGCAATGGGGAGCCTCCCCACCGGAATTGGGGTGTCGAGGTGCTAACACCATTAGACCCCCCCCCCCCATCGGATTCTTGCAAACAATCGCATTGTTTGTAAATCCAGCCGCCCAAACACACGCTCTCGCGCAAGCGTCACCTCCCATGAAAAACAAGGGATTGCGAGCGGCGTCGAATTGATTGTTTGGACGAGGTGACGCTTGCGCCTATTGGGGG